>JAEWKL010000480.1 GCA_023386115.1 Pseudomonadota bacterium | reverse complement strand
CGACAAGGCGACGGAATATGCCGCCGAGGATGCCGACGTCACGCTGCGGCTCTGGCGCGTGCTGAAGCCGCGTCTCGTGGCCGAGGGCAAGACGACCGTCTACGAACTGCTGGAGCGCCCGCTGATCGACGTGCTCGCGCGGATGGAAGCGCGCGGCATCGCCATCGACCGGCAGATCCTGTCGCGGCTCTCGGGCGATTTCGCCCAGTCGCTGGCGCGGCTGGAGGATGAGATCCACACGCTCGCCGGCGAAAAGTTCACGATCGGCAGCCCCAAGCAACTCGGCGACATCCTGTTCGGCAAGATGGGCCTGCCCGGCGCCAAGAAGACCCCGTCCGGCCAGTGGGCGACGCCCGCGACCCTGCTGGAGGAGCTGGCCGGCCAAGGCCACGATCTCCCGCGCAAGATCCTCGACTGGCGCCAGCTCTCGAAGCTGAAATCGACCTATACCGACAGCCTCCAGGAGCATGCCGACCGCGGCACCGACCGGGTCCACACCTCCTTCGCCCTCGCCGCCACCACGACCGGGCGGCTCTCCTCCTCCGACCCGAATCTCCAGAACATCCCGGTCCGCACGGAGGAGGGAAGGCGCATCCGCCAGGCCTTCGTGGCCGATGCCGGGCACAAGCTGATCTCGGCCGATTACAGCCAGATCGAACTCCGGCTGCTCGCCCACATCGCCGACATCCCGCAGCTGCGCCAGGCCTTCGAGGACGGCATCGACATCCACGCGGCCACCGCCTCGGCGATGTTCGGCGTGCCGCTCGACCAGATGAACCCGGACCTGCGGCGCCGGGCCAAGACCATCAATTTCGGCATCATCTACGGCATCTCGGCCTTCGGCCTCGCCGACCGGCTCGGCATCCCGCAATCCGAGGCCGCGGCCTTCATCAAGCAGTATTTCGAGCGCTTCCCCGGCATCCGCGCCTATATCGACGACACCAAGAAGATCTGCCGCGACAAGGGCTACGTCACGACGCTGTTCGGCCGGGTCTGCCACTACCCGCAGATCCGCTCCAACAACCCGCAGGAGCGCGCCTCGGTCGAGCGCCAGGCGATCAACGCGCCGATCCAGGGGACGGCCGCCGACATCATCCGCCGGGCGATGGCCCGGATGGAGGGCGCGCTCGCCGAGGCCGGCCTCTCGACCCGGATGCTGCTCCAGGTCCACGACGAACTGGTGTTCGAGTCGCCCGACGACGAGGTCGAGCGGGCGCTGCCGATCATCGCCCGGGTGATGGAGGAGGCGCCCCACCCGGCGGTCTCCTTGCGGGTGCCGCTCGCCGTCGAGGCCAAGGCGGCGGCGAACTGGCAGGAGGCTCACTGAGCCCGATGCCCCGGCCCGAGCGCCGGGGCATCGGTCGTCACGCCGCCCGCACGGTGTCGAGGAAACGGTGCACCTCGGCACCGAGATGCGCCGCCTCCTGCTGCAACGCCGAGGCCGAGGCGAGGACGCGGTCCGCGGCCGCCCCGGTCTGCTCGGCGGCCCCGGCCACGCCGGCGATGTTCGACGTCACCTCGCCGGTGCCGCTGGCGGCCTGGGTCACGTTGCGGACGATCTCCTGCGTCGCCGCGCCCTGCTCCTCCACGGCGGCGGCCAGGGCGACCGCCACCGCGTCGATCTCCTCGATCCGCCCGGTGATCGCCGCGATGGCCGACACCGCCTGGTCGGTGGATCCCTGGATCCGGCCGATCTGCTGGGTGATCTCCTGGGTGGCCTTGGCCGTCTGGTTGGCCAGCTCCTTGACCTCGGCGGCGACCACCGAGAAGCCGCGCCCGGCCTCGCCGGCCCGGGCCGCCTCGATCGTGGCGTTCAGCGCCAGCAGGTTGGTCTGGTCGGCGATGCCGGCGATCATCGCCACCACGTCGCCGATGCGCGCGGTGGTGGCGCTCAGGTCGTGGACCAGGGCGTTGGTTCGCGCCGCCTCGCCCACCGCCGCACGGGCAAGGCCCGCCGCACCCTGGACCTGCCGGCCGATCTCGACCACCGAGGCGCCGAGCTCCTCGGCCGCCGCCGCCACGGTGCCGACATTGGCCGCCGCCTGATCGGCCGCCGTCGCGACGGTGAACGACTGGCTCGCCGTCGCACTGGCCGCGCCCGACATGGTCTGGGCGGTCGCCTGCAACTCGGTCGCCGCATGCGCGACCTGGCCGACGATGCCGCCCACCGCGGTCTCGAAATCCTCGGCCATCCGATGCATCGTCGCCCGCCGCTGCGTCTCCGCGTCGGCGCGGGCCTCGGCGGTCTCCGCCTCGAGGGCCCGGCTGCGGATGAGGTTCTGGCGAAACACCTCGACGCCCCGGGCGACGGCGCCGATCTCGTCGCGGCGGTCGAGGTCCGGAACCGTGACCGTGGCGTCGCCGCCGGCCAGGCAGTTGATCGCGGCGGTCATCCGGTCGAGGGGCCGGGTGACGCCCCATAAGATCACGACCGCTCCCATCCCGGTCAGCAGCATGATCCCGGCCATCAGGGCCGCGTTGAGGGCCAGGGCCCCCTTCGCCTCCGCCTCCGCCGCCTCGGCACGGGCGGCGAGCTGCGTCACCGCCCGCGCGGGGATGGCCAGGAGCGTGTCGAGGGCCGGCACGACCGCGCGCGTGAAGTCCTCGTTGGTCAGCTTCGTCTCGTACCGGCCGGTCACCGACGCCATCAGGGGGCCGACCATCTCGCCGTACGTGCCGCCGAAATACGTCGCCTTGGCCGCCGTCACGGCAGCGGCGAGGTCGGCGCCGTCGGGCAGCTGGCGCACCGCCTGCTCCACCTGCTGGAACACCGTCTCGGTCTGGCCGCGCCGGACGAGGACGGTGTTCGCTTCCTGCTGGGTCAGCGGGCGCTGGTAGGCCAGGGCCCGGGTGAGCGCGCTGGCGGCGTCCCCGGCCATCCCGCGGGCGGTCCAGCCCTTGCGCCGGATCTCGACCAGGTCGGCGAGCCGGCGATCGCCGGTGAGGATCGGCCGCTCGACGGCGTCCGCCAGGGTGTCCACCGTCGCCAGCATCGCCGGGACATGGGCGGAGAGATCGGTGAGCAGCTTGGGATCACGCTCGGCCCGGGGGCGGGTCACCTGGCGGTCCACCTCGCCGCGCAGGGCGCGAAGCCTGGCATAATCCGACGCCGTCGCCTCGCCGAGGGCCGCCGTCTCGGGGCCGAGCCGGCCGAGGCGGTCGAGCGCCTCGGCGA
>JAEWKL010000478.1 GCA_023386115.1 Pseudomonadota bacterium | reverse complement strand
GTCGGGCGCGAGGGCGGCATCTGGCGCGGCGCCGGGCCGTCGGCATCATTCCAGGCGGTGTCGGCCGGCAGGATCAGGGTCGCGACCCGGCCGGCGCCCGACAGCGCCGCCGCCACCGCCTCGGCGCCGTCGCGGGCGACGGAGCGGGCGTCCCTCGCGGTCCGGCCCCAATCCGACATCGGCCGGGCAACGCCTTCGACATCCGCGGTCAGCGGCGCGTCGTAGACGGCGTGGCGCGCGGCATGATCACCGACGATGTTGACGACCGGCGTGTTGGCCTTGCGGGCGTTGTGGAGGTTGGCGAGCGCATTGCCGAGACCGGGGCCGAGATGGAGCAGGGTGGCCGCCGGCCTGTCCGCCATTCGGGCGTAACCGTCGGCCGCTCCCGAGACGACGCCTTCGAACAGCCCGAGCACGCAGCGCAGGCCGGGGACGCGATCGAGGGCCGCGACGAAGTGCATCTCGGACGTGCCCGGATTGGCGAAACACGTGTCGATGCCGCTGGCGATCAGCGTTCTGACCAGGCTTTCCGCGCCGTTCATGCTGGTTCTGTCCCGCCTTGTCCTATCAGACGACCGGAGAGGCCGGGCGTGAGCCCGACCCGGATGGGTCAGAGCGGGTCGCGCACGAGCGGCGAGGTCGAGCAGTGAATGCCGCCGCCGCCGAGGGCGACCTTGTCGTACTCCACGACGCGGACGCTGATGCCCGCCTGGTCGAACTTCGCCTGCGTCCGCTCGGAGAGGCCGCCGGCCATGATCACCCGGCCCGGGCGCACGGCGAGGCAGTTGATGACCCAGTTGCCGTCGTCCGGGCAGACCTCGATCTGGCGGATGCCGAGATGCTTCAGCCGCTCGAGGAACCAGAAGGGCAGTAGCGTCGGATTGACGAAAGCCGTCTCGGCATCGACCATCACGAACATGCCGTCGATGTGCAGGCGATAGCCGGTCAATTCGACCCGCAGCAGCTCGACACCGTGGACGCGCAGCACCTCCTCGAGCTGGCGCGCGCCTTCCTCGTTCACGCGGCTCGACAGACCGACGACGGCGACCTTCGGCGTGATGAAGGCGAAGCTGCCCCCTTCCATCAGGCCGGTACCACCGATCGTCCGCAGGATCGGCATCCCGAGCTTGGCAAGGGTCCGCGTGACCGGCAGTTCCTCCCCGCGGCGGATCGGCGGGCCGAGACGGGTGACGATGGCGCCGCCATCGACGGCGATGACGCTGTCGCGCGTGTAGACGGACTTCATCTTGCCCGGCGCACAGGCGTCGAGGAAGACGACCTCGGCCCCTTCCTCGCGCAGCGCGGCGACGAGGCGATCGTGCTGCGCTTGCTGAGCCGGAAGGTCCGGGATCGAGTCGCCGCGCCAATACCATCCCTGCTCGGGATCCCCGAAGGCGCCGATATCCGGGATGCGCTTGCTCGGGTCGACGATGTTCAGCTCCGGGCCGGGCCGATGCATCAGCACCTTGCGGATCTGGCCGACATCGCTGTTGCAGCCCCAGCGGCGCCCCCAGACCTCGACCTGCTCGGCCTCGGCCTCGAAGGCGGGCTCGGCCCGCGAGGCGAAGGTCTTGATGAGCATGTTGTAGCGATATTCGTGTTCCGAAACGATCGACATATCTCTCTCCCACATCCGACGCCGACCTGATCACCCGCCGTGGGGTCTCACGCGGCCGAGGTCGGGATCGTCCATTCGCGGCCACGGGCCGTGGTGACGTATTCCGGCCAGCGATAGTTGACGGGGGCCTCGAACTCTGCCGGCAGGAGCGGGGCGACCCACGCCGCGCCACCGATGCCGCCGCCGGTGCGTTCCTTGAACTCCGCCTGCGCGGCGACGAGGCTGGTGCCGTCCGTCAGGAGGTCGATGACGGTCGTGGCGATGACTTTGGCAGCCGTGCTCCACATCGGATCGATGCAGGCTGGCATCCCGCCCATGGCGTAGCGCGTCCATTCCGGATAGCGGTAGCCGGGCGGCGCCTCGAGCGTCGGGCGGCCGACATAGAGCCGTACAGTCGGAGCGTGCCACGTGTAGTCGACGTAATCGTCGGCCGCGAGGTTCTTCTGCCAGGACGGCAATTGCGTCCGGAAAGCCTCCTCTCCGTCCCAGGGCGCGGTCAGCCGCTGGATCTCCGGCATGAACGGGTCGTCCATCGACTCCAGGCCGAGATTGCGCTGGATCTCGCGGCCGAAGGCCCGCGCGTCCTCGCCCCATTGCGGTGCGCCGATCGCCGCGAAGTTGCGCCAGGTCACCCGCGCCATCGCATGGTTCGGCAGGCCGGCGCGGGTGCGGGTGATCCAGGCCGGCGTCACCGTGCAGTGGCTCATCGCGGCGCAATGCTCGGCGTTGCGGTCGAGCACCGCGAAGACGCGCTCGCACATGTCGAGGGTCGGAGCGCGCAGCGAGTACTGGATCTGGGCGAGGCCGGGCGCGAGATTGTCCGCCGCGGCGTGACCGGCCTGCACGATGAACTCGTTGAGGCTCCAGCTGCCGTGATGCGGCAGCATCGCCTCCTTCATGTACTTGGACGACGTGTACATCAGGCAGACGGCATCGATCGCGCCGGGCGCGCGCGCCGTCGCGTGGCTGTGGGCCACGCCGGCGAAGGCGCCGCTCTGCTGCCAGGTCTCGGGATTCCCGCATTCGAAGGTGTAGATGCGGCTCCAGTAGGGCGCGCTGTGGGTGTCCCAGAAGCAGCTGTTCGCCAGCGCCGGGAACGAATGCGGGTGGAAGCTGATCGCCGCGTCGAGGTCGTCGTAGTAGCCCTTCGCCGCGTGGACGGGCTTGGAGCCGCACATCTTCTCGGCCGGTTCGCCGAAGAACTTGATGCGCCCGTTGATGCCGTGCGTCTCCATGGCGTGCTTGGCGGCCAGGAAGCCGGCCAACGAGCCGATGCCGAGCGCCGAATGCGGGTCGGTATGGCCGGCGGCGTGGCGGCTCACGCCCGCGCGCGGCTTGCGAAAGGGCACGGCCTCCTGCGAGGTGCCCGGCACGGCGTCATACTCGGCGTAGCCGCCGATGGTCGGACCGTCGCCATTGGACCATTCGGCGCAGAACGCCGTCGGCATGCCGCCGGAATTCTCCTCGACGGTGAAGCCCTCGCCGCGCAGGCGCTCGACGTACCAGGCGGCGGAGCGGTACTCGCGCCAGGATGGCTCGTGCAGGTCCCAGATCGTCATATGGTCGGCGGAGAGGCGCCTTGCATTCTGCTCCAGCCAGGCGAGAGCGCTGTGCTTGTCGGCGCCGAAGTCGCTGATGTCGGACATGGTTCTTGCCTTTGCGATGCGTCAGGTCCCGCGCCGCGCACGCACGAAGGCGTCCGCGCAGAGAAGGCTCACGGTGACGGCGATGAGGACCGCCGCGACGGCGGCCATGGTGGGATCGAGCGCCTCGTTGATGCCGTCCCACATCCGGCGCGGCAGGGTGAAGACGGTGCGACCGGCGATGAACAGGGCGAGGACGAGCTCGTCCCAGCTATGGATGAAGGCGAAGATCAGCCCGGAGACGATCCCGGGCATGATGTTCGGGACGATCACCAGGCGCAGCGTCTGGCCCATGCTGGCGCCGAGGCTGAGCGAGGCCTGCTCGAGGCGCGGATCGAAGCCGGCGAGCGCCGTCGAGACCGTGATCACCACGTAGGGGATGCCGGTGACCGCGTGGGCGATGATCAGGCCGGTATAGGTGTCGAGCAGGCGCAGGTCGATCCAGAACTGGTAGATGCCGAGCGCGTAGACGATGGTCGGCACCATGATCGGCACCAGCATCAGCATGCGGACAATGTCGCTGGCGGCATTGCCGAGTCGCCAGCAGCCGATCGCGCACAGCGTCCCGGCGATGACGGCCACGGCCGTCGACGTGCAGGCGATGACGAAGCTCTGCAGGATGCTGATGAGCCAGGGACCGCTGCCGAACAGGTTGCGGTAATACCGGAAGGAGATTTCCGATTCCGGCAGCGAGAGATAGGGCCGGTCGGTCACCGATACGGCGAAGACGACCGTGATCGGAAGGACGAGGAAGCAGATGATCACCCACGCGAGCGAGCGCGTCATGATCGAGATCTGGCCGAAGCCGTTGCCGGTCATGATTCTAGCCCGCTCCGAAGAGTTTGCGCAGATTGACCATCCGGCTGAGCGCCGCGAGCAGCCCGCCGATGACGATCAGCAGCACCGCGGCAAGCATGCTGGCGACGCCCCACCGCACGACCTCGAGGATCTGAACCTTGATGTACTCGGCGATCATCAGCGTCTTGCCGCCGCCGAGCAGGGCCGGCGTGACGAAGAAGCCGAGCGAGAAGATGAAGACCAGGATGCCCGCGCCGACGACGCCGGGCAGGGACAGGGGCAGGAACACCCGCCAAAAGGCCTCGAACCGGGAGGCGCCGAGGCCGCGGGCGGCGGCGATGCAGCGCCGGTCGATGTCCCGCATGTTCGCGACGATCGGCAGGATGCCGAGCGGGAGCATGTAGTGCACCATGCCGATCATGACGCCGGTCTCGTTCCAGATCAGGCTCAGCGGGGCATCGGTGACGCCCGTCGCCATCAGCACCGAATTGACGAGCCCCTCGCGGCGCAGCAGCACGAACCACGCGAAGGCGCGCACCAGCACCGAGATCCAGAGCGGCACGAGCACGCCAAGGAACATCCAGCGCTGGACCTTGGGCGAGGAATGCACGAGCGCGTAGGCGACGACATACGCCAGCAGCAACGTGACGATCGTCGTCAGCACGCTGATCCGGGCCGTGGTCCAGAGCATCCGCTGGATCGAGGCGCTGCTGGCGAGCAGTTCGTAGTTGTCGAGGCCCGGGGCCGGCACGGTGACGCTCATCCAGAGCACGCGGCCGATCGGGTAGATGTAGAAGACTCCCATCAGGAGGAGAGCCGGCGCGACCAGCAACCAGTAGCGCGTCGCAGGCGACGCGAAGCGGCCGAGACCGGCCCGGCTGCGCGCTGAGTCGGCGAAAGCAGTCATCACAGATCCGATCGGCTGGGGATGCGCCCTCGGGCGCCGCCATGCCCACGCTGAGGCGGGCACGACCCGTCGTGCGTCGTACGTCGCGTGACGCCGAGCCGTCACGTGGAGATCAGGTCGAGGAAGCTCTGAAACGTCTTCGAGTGATTGGCCTTGTACCACTCGGCGTTGATCTTGGCCTGGACCGCGGCGTTGGCCGCATCGGACGGATTCTTCTTCTTCAGCTCGGCCGGTACGAGCGCATCGGCGGCGGGGTTCGACGGACCGTTGCCCATCGCCGCCAGGAGCTTCACCTGTCCCTCCGGCTGCTGCATCGAGGCGATGGCCCGCATCGCTTCCTTGCCGGCGGGATTGCCCTTGGGCACGACCCAGAGGCCGGGCTGGAGCAGGCCGTCCTTGAACGTGTAGGCGATGCGGTCCTGCGTCTCGTTGGCCAGCACGTTGGCGCGGGTGTGCCAGAGCAGGCCCATCACGCACTCGCCGTCGCGCATCAGGCTCTGGCTCTCCGAGCCGCTGTTCCAGAACAGCAGGTCCTTCTTGATCGTCGCGATCTTCGCGAAGGCACGCTTGACATCGAGCGGATAGAGCTTGTCCTTCGGCACGCCATCGGCGATCAGGGCAAGCTCGAGCATGGCTTGCGAATCCTTGCGCATCATGCGCCGGCCCGGATACTTCTTGATGTCGAAGAAGTCGGCGAGCGTCGGCTCACCGGAGACCTTGCTCTTGTCCCAGGCGAGGACCGAGCTGAACATGTAGTTCACCACACCCTCGTCATAGGCGAACTCGGGCATCAGCTTCGACTTGTCGACGATCGCGTAGTCGATCTTCTCCAGCGCGTTGTGCGGGCCGAGTTCGGCCAGGGTCGTGATGCCGGCGTCGCAGATGTCCCAGGTGACATGGCGCGACTGCACCATGGTCAGGATCTTGCCGTTCAGCGCGCCGCTGCCATCCAGCACGAGCTTGCCGCCCTGGGCGGCGAATGGCTTCACATAGGCCTCGTCGAAGGCCTTCATGGCGACGCCGCCGAAATTGACCAGCACGACGTCCTTGCCGCTCTGGGCCCGGGCGACCCCGCCGCCCAGCGCAAGCGCCGCGGGCGCGATGCCGAGCGCGAGCGCGCCGCGGATCAGGTCGCGACGTGTCTGCCCGCCGCCGAGTTCGCTCGCCAGGATCCTGCAATCTTCCGCAAAGCTCTGCTTTTCCATCACAATCCCCCGTCGCTCGATGATGACGATGCGGCTTCCCAGTCGCTAGACCGGCCGCTCGGCCTCCTGGACTTCCATCCCCGCCTGCGCGCTCCAACCGAGGTCGAGGGATTGCCCGACTTCCGGGGTGATGCCTGCATTCCAGGCCGGCACCGCGACACTGAGCGGGCCGCCGCCCGCGGTGTCGACGAGGATGCGGAACTCCGAACCGAAGTAGTTCCACTCTCTGACGACGCCGCTCAGCCGGTTGTCGCATCCGCTCCCCGGATCGACGATGGAGAGCTTTTCCGGTCGCAGGGCGATCGTGACGTTCGAGCCGATGTCCGGCTTGGCGTCGCGGGCCTTCTGGACGAAACGCACGCCGTCCCCGGAGAAGATGAAGCCGTCCTCGACATGCGATTCGACCCGGCCGCGCACGAAGTTGCTCTTGCCGAGAAAATCGGCAACGAAGGCGGTCCGTGGCCTTTCGTAGAGTTCGCCCGGCGTGCCCTGCTCGATCAACCGCCCGTCGCTCATCACGGCGATGCGGTCCGACATGGACAACGCCTCGTCCTGATCGTGTGTGACATAAATGAAGCTCAGACCGACCTCACGGTGAAGGCGTTTCAGCTCTTCTTGGAGCTCGGCACGCAGCTTCTTGTCGAGCGCACTCAATGGTTCGTCGAGGAGCAGGAGGTGGGGCGTGAACACGAGCGCGCGAGCAAGCGCCACACGTTGCTGCTGTCCGCCCGAGAGCTGGCGCGGCAGTCGCGCGCTCTGGGTCGTCAGCTTGACCAGATCCAGTGCCGCCTTGACCTTCGTCTCGATCTCGGCACGTGGGCGCCGCCGAACGCGCAGCGGAAAGGCCACATTATCGAAGACGGACAGGTGCGGGAACAATGCGTAGCCCTGGAACACCATGCCGAAATTGCGAGCTTCCGGCGGAAGATGCGTGATCGTCTTGCTGCCCAGGAGTATGCTTCCCTGATCGGGCTGAACAAAGCCCGCGATCATCATCAGCAATGTTGTCTTTCCGGAGCCAGAAGGACCAAGCATGGTCAAAAATTCGCCATTCTTGATGTTGATCGAGACGTCACTTATTGCTGTAAATGCACCAAAGAATTTCGATATATTGGAAATGTGCAGGTCGCGATCCGGGATGTTTGCTGCCATCGTCGAACGACCCCCGATTTTATGCTTACGGCGAACTTTGCTGCCCGGTCGAAAGTCTGCAGATCGTAGCCTTCATAAAAAAAGAGTCAACTCCAAAAAAAGAGCAGACTCCAAGTTTTTTGTGTGCTTTCGTAGGCACAGGAGGACGTCTTGGCCCGCAAAGTGATCGGATTGAGGGAGCGCAACCGGCAGCACCGCATCGGGCTCATTCTGGGCGCGGCCTCTCGCCTGTTCGCGCAGAACGGCTATGACAGCACGCGGATCGAGGAGATCGCCGAGGCGGCCGAAGTCGCGCCGGCAACGGTCTATAACTACTTCTCGAACAAGGCGAACATCCTGACCGCCCTGGCCGCGCGGCATGCCTACAGTTCCTGGGCCGAACGCAGTGCCTATGTACAAAGCCCGCCGGATGATCCCGTCGAGGCCGTGCAGGGCTTCGAACGTCTGCTCGCGGACCAGGCGATGCGTACGCTGGGCCGGGAATGCTGGCGGGTCATCCTGGCCGCCCCCTATCTCCAGCCCGGCAGCCGCCTCCACCGCGCCGGGATCAGCTTCGGCTGGCTGATCGAGCGCCACTACCGGCGAATGTTGCGAACCTTCAAGGAGCGCGGCCAGCTCGATGCGGACGTCGACATCAGGGCGCTTGCCGAACTGATCACGGCGATCGGAACCTATCATTTCGGCCGGTTCATCTCGGACGAGGGCATGACACTCGACAGGCTCAAGCATGATATCGAGAAGCATGTTCTCATCATCTTTCTCGGAGTCACGTCCGGGCCGCGGCGCGTAGCCTCTGGGCCGGTGGATTCTCACTGAAGATGAATGACTTGGTATCTAGGAGCGTCTAACAACACCATTGTTCGATGAAGCGTCAGACGATGAGTGCTGCGGCCAGCATCGAGAAGGCGAGACGGATGTCGGCCCGTCGCTCGTAACCGATGGCGAGGCGGGGGAACTGGGCGAACCAAGCCAGCGTCCGCTCGACGACCCGCCTGTGCCGTCCCAATCGCTGGCCGCTCTCGATCCCGCGCCGCGCGATGCGGTGCTGGATGCGACGGTGGGTGAGCGCCTGACGGCAGCGGCGGTGATCGTAAGCCTTGTCGGCATGCTCGCGGGGGCCGTTGGACCCCCGTACAGGTCAGCCGGCTTCTCGCTCATGTGGCAACTCGTCATGACGGCCGCCCGGCTCTTGGAGGGGCTCTTGCCGGGCAGTCAGTGACTCCCGCCGATCATCGGGCAGGGGCCTTGGCGGAGAGGCTGATGTGAGGGCGCACTGGCGCGGCAGCGGCGGTGATCGACGTCAGGCAGGGGAGGATGGTCGCTGGTGCAACAATCAGCTGTTCGACAACAGCAACATCGCCTAAGAATGCAAACAAATCAATATATTATACAATATGCGATGCTCAACGGCGCTGCTGCTCTTGCGCGCTGCGCCGTCGAAATTATTCGATTACGACTCGACAGCAGCCTTCATCTTGCGGGGTCGGCCAGGCCTCGCCGCTTTGTCGGTTGTCTTGGGATCCGGTGCAGCGGCCTTGCCGAGGGCGGAACGTCCTGCCCGGCGCTGGCCGAGCCCAGAGTTCTTCGCGAGCTCGGATCGCTGGCTGGCGTAATTCGCTGCCACCATCGGGTAGTCGCGGGGCAGCCCCCACTTGTCGCGGTACTGCTCCGGCGTGAGGCCCCGCCCGGACAGATGGCGCTTGAGGGTCTTGTATGGCTTGCCATCCTCCAGCGAGATGATGTGGTCGGGCGTCACCGTCCTGCGTATTGGGATCGGTGGTGTCGGCTTCTCGGGCTCGGCGGGAGGCGGGCTGCTGACGCTCTGCAGGGCAGCATGCACCGACGCAATCAAATCAGGCAATGCCGACGGCTGAACGACATTGTTGGCCACATAGGCCGAGATGATCTCGCTGGTGCGCTCGACTGGATCCGCCGCGGAGATGTCGGTTTCGCTCATCTGGCTTCTCCCAATCCAAAGCGCACGATTGAGCGCAGAGATCTTGAGCAGCGTCAATACCGTAAACGGTGCGTTTGCTGTTAAATCGAAGGTCAATCAGCACGCCCATGCCGCTGTTGGTGGGCAAAATTTGCAGACTTCGCATTGCTTGTGCGGCGCGCTCCTGGCTCGATCGAGTCGTGGGCTCCGGTCAATCACCCTTGTTCACCCGACGCCGCTTCCTGGACGCCAAGCCAGTCTGCGGCCTCCTCGGAACTCGGGACAGTTTGCGTCCGATCCGAGAATGGCGTGGGCCGTTTCACATGTGGGGTCGCCTCGAGCAGTTCGACGTGCCACGTCGACTATGCCCGTTCTCGCCCGGACTCATGCACCGGGCTGGCGACGATACTGCCGTCCAGTCGAGGTCATGGCTCCGAGGGGCAAGACGCGTGAGCCTGTAGGTCATCAGGGTCTCCCATTGAGGGCGCCGTGAGCGCCGCGACGGTCGATCCTGAGCGGCTGACCAGTGCCGAGCGCCTGCAGTACGAAGGCTAGGCGGCTCTGCCAGCGTCGTCGGCCGGTATCATGCCACCCAAGAGGGGAGGGCGGCTGGCGAGGTCCTACATCTCGCGAGCGCGACGTCAGTCACGTCCAGACGCTACTTCCACGTGCTCCCCAGCGCGCAATCGCGCAGGCTCATGGCTGAGACCCGACGGCTTCGCGTCACGGACCCGTCGGCTTGACTCTTTAAATTAGGAGTCCTAACTAGTGCGCATGGACCACGCGGCCGACCCAGATCCCGTTCTGATTCGCCTTCGCGAAGGCTTCGAGCGCGTCGCGCTCGTGCTGCGGGCCGATCTCTGGGCAGCTGCAGGCGAGGCCGGCCTCAACCCGGCTCAGGCGCAGGTGCTCGCTCTCCTTGCCGCGCGTCCCGCTGGTCTGCGGGCCAAGGAGATCGCAGCCCATCTTGCCGTCTCGGCGCCGAGCATGTCCGACACCCTTGCGGCGCTCGAACGCAAACGCCTCTTGCAGCGGGCGCCCGATCCGGTCGATGCGCGTGTGGTCATCGCTCGCCTGACGGAGGACGGTCGTGCCCTCGGACGCGCCTTCGCCTCCGCGACCTCACAGGTGATGTCAGCTCTTGCACGGCTATCGCCGAGCGAACAGGCCGACCTCCTGCTCACTCAGATCAAGCTGATCCGAACCTTGCAGCAGGCCGGAGCCATCCCGGTCCAGAGAATGTGCGTCAGCTGTCGCCACTTCAGGCCGAACGCCCATCCGGCTGACGCCCAACCCCATCATTGCGCCTTCGTGAACGCCCCGATCGGGACCCGGGATCTCCGGCTCGACTGTGGCGAGCATGAAGCGGCCGATCCCGACGTTCAGGCTGCCACCTGGACGTCCTTCACCGACGGATCGCCGCCCCTCCGAGCACAAGCCGAAGACTGAGAAGGATCAGGTGTCATGACGAACAAGACAGCATGGGGCTCCGGCCTCGTGGCGGCGGCCCTGTGCGCGCTGTCCACCACCGCCCTTGCAGATCCCATTCGCGCACAGCCCAACGAAGCGGTCATGGCGTCGTTCGACATCGTCGAAACCACGATCGTGACCCAGGGCGACACGGCCGTGTTCACGACCCGCGTGCGCGGCGAGGCCGGGAAGGACACGCCTGACTCCACGGGCCGGTTCGAGGGCTCCAGCGTCTACGCCTACGTTTGGCCGACGACGCTCGATAGCGGTGCAATCGGCTTCGACAAAGCTCAGGGCATCGTCGCACTCGCCGTCACCTTCCACCCCGACTTCGACGATGCGGCCAATGGCGGTGTCAACCGGCACGTCTGGCACCCGCACTGGGTCGTGCTTGCCAAGGACAGCGCCTGCGGCGGGGGCCTGAAGGTGGTCGACATTCCGAAGGGCGCGCGGCCGAAGGTTCCGCCCACCTGGCCGAACGTGCCGCTCCTGATCGACAGCCCGAACTACCCGACGAACGTCCGGGGTGACGCGGTTCAGGTCGAGATCCCGGTCTCGCTGATCACCGGCATCAAGGGCGCAAACTTCGACGGTGTGACCTCCGGCCTCAAGGTCAACGGCAACCTGCACGCGCCGCTGCTCTGCGTCAGCGACGTCTTCAAGGTCGCATCCGGCAACCTGTCGCTGCCGGGCAAGGTGAGCCCGCAGAACTAACAAAGCCGCTGAGTAGCGGGGGGGGGGGGGGGGGGGGGGGCGCCGCGCCCCCGCCCCC
>JAEWKL010000466.1 GCA_023386115.1 Pseudomonadota bacterium | reverse complement strand
CCCCCCCCCCCCCCCCCCCCCCCCCCCCCCCCGCGGGCTTCTCGCGTTCGGGACTGGGCGATCACAGAGAAGCGATCGTCCGGAGAGGAGGCTTTCCCAATCCTGACGACCGTGCAGAGCACGCACGATCAGGATGTCGTCGGCCGTGCGATCGCTGACGCCGCTGCGCATTCCCTACCAAGCAGGGCCTGCGGCCCGCCGGGCGTCCCGGCCCGCCCTTGAAGACGCCGCGCTTCGGCGAGGTGCGCCCGACGTCGTGTGTGGGACGATCATTGCCGCGCTCCGTCACCACACCATCTCCTAAGGGCTTTCATGAGGAGACCGCGATGCGCTTCGAACTCTACCGCGACGCCAAGGGCGAGTGGCGCTGGCGCCTGCGGGCCGAGAACGGCGAGGTGGTGGCCGATTCAGGCGAGGGCTATGTCCGGCGCGAGGATTGCGAGCACGGCATCGCCCTGGTGAAGGGTGCCGCCAACGCCCGGGTGATCGACATGACGCTCAAGATGGCCTGACGGCGGTCCCCGGCTTCGGACCGTCGCCGCGGCCCGCGCCTCGTCACGGACTGTTCACCCTGTGACACGAAGCGCGCAACGGTTTTCCCTGTCCGCGCGTTGCTCGCGTCCATGCCTCCCCTCCGGAGGCCCGCACGAGCGAGGAACCGACGACGTGCTGAAGACCGTGATGCTGGCCGCTGGCCTGATCCTGGGCGGTGCCGCCGCCCTGCCGCAGGGCGCGACCGCCGCTCCCCTGACCGAGACCGCCGCCTCGGCTTCGACCGCCTTGCCGACAACGTGGGCCCAGTACGGCTATTACGGCCGCCATCGCCATTTCGGCCCGCGCTACGGCTACCGCCGCCATTTCGGCCCGCCCTATGGCCGCGCCTACGGCTTCCGCCGGCACCATCACCACTGGGGCCACCGCGGCTGGGGCCACGGCCCGCGCGGCTATTATCGCGGCTTCTGAACTGATTCGACGGCCGGTCGCCCCATCCGGGGCGGTCGCGCCGCATTCTTGCCGCATCCGTGACCTTGGCTGTAAGGGCTTGGCCGTTCCGGCGGCCGGGCTTGGCTCATGGCGGGCCCGCTCGCGCAGCGGCCCCGCCCCACAACCAAGGGGAACCGGAATGCCGCACACTCTCGCCGAGCGCCGCCGGCGCGTCGAAGCGCAGCTCCAGGACTACGAGCGGACCCTTGCGGAGATCCGCTCCTCCGCGGGCCTGGGCGCCAACAGCCGCGCCTTGCAGCTCCAGCATGCCCGCCTGATCTCCCAGGCGCGCACCGAACTGGCATCGCTCGACGCCGAGCTGGCCAGCCTCTAACGGCAATTGGTCCCGCGGTCGGACGCGGGACCCTCAGGATGCCGGGCCTGCCAGCGCGGCGCGGGCCGCGTCGTAGAACGCGACGATATCCTCCGGGTAGATCTGCATGTCGGGCGCCATGAGCTCGGCCCGCGACCACCAGCGATGCTCGGCCAGGACCTCGACCTCGTGCGGCGTCCAGCCCTCGCGGGACAGGGAGTCGGTGCCGGCCCGCACGGCGAAGAAGCGCTCCCGCGCCCGGACCCGCTCGCCGTCGGGCATCGTCATCGTGAAGCTGCGCTCGCCGAGCATCGGCGCGGTCGCCCGGCAGGTCAGGCCGGTCTCCTCGCGCAGTTCCCGGATGGCGGCGTCGGAAAAGCTCTCGCCCGGCTCGACACCGCCGCCCGGCGTCGCCCAATACACCTCCCCGGCGAGCGCCCCGGTGCGGAAGGCGAAGCGGAACAGCAGCAGCCGGTGGTCGCCATCGAGCACCAGGAGCCGGGCGGCGAGTCGTTCGCGCAGGGTCGCCATCGATCGTGCTTCACTCGCCTCCAGCTCAGGATCTCATCGCCACTCTTCGCGAAGCAGCGCTGATGACGGAAGCCCGGAGACGCCCGGACGGCGAGCAGCCATGATACCGCCGCGCCGTCGAACGGGTGTCGGCGCTGAGGCGCCGGACTCCTTGGCAGCGACGTGGCGATGCCGAGGCGCGAGGGGACGAGACCCGTGTTGACACCTAAAAACGAATGAACGATCGTTTCAATCGAAGGATCGCCCGACGGTCCTCGCAAGAACAGGGATGGGACCGCCGATGCTGCAGCGTGCGGACAGCTACGCCGATCTCGTGGCGCAATTCCGCTGGCGGATTCCGGCCCGCTACAACATCGGCACCGACGTCTGCGACCGGCACGCCCCGGGCAACCCTCTCGCGCTGATCCATCTCGACCCCGACGGCGCCGTGCGGCGATACGGCTTCGACGACCTGCGCCGCCTGTCGAACCGCTTCGCCAACGTGCTGGCGGCGCACGGCCTCGCGCGCGGCGACCGGATCGGCGTGCTGCTGCCGCAATCGCCCGAGACGGCGGTCGCCCATATCACGGGCTTTCGCGCCGGGCTCATCACCATCCCGCTCTTCGTGCTGTTCGGGCCCGATGCGCTGGCCTACCGCCTGGGCAACAGCGGCGCGAGGGCCGTCGTGACCGACCGGGCCGGCGCCGCGCTCCTCGCCGGGATCCGCGACGGGCTGCCCGAGCTGGAGCGGATCTACTGCATCGACGGACCGGCGGAGGGAGCGGAGGACTTTCACGCCCTCTGCGCGCGGGCCTCCGACGCCTTCACGCCGGTCGACACCGCGGCCGACGACCCGGCCGTCATCATCTACACCTCCGGCACCACCGGTGATCCGAAGGGGGCGCTGCACGCCCACCGGGTGCTGCTCGGCCACCTGCCGGGGGTCGAGATGCCCCAGCGCTTCTTGCCGCAACCGGGCGACCGGTTCTGGACCCCGGCGGACTGGGCCTGGATCGGCGGCCTCCTCGACGTGCTGCTGCCGGCGCTGCATCACGGCGTCCCAGTGGTCTCGCATCGCGCCAAGAAGTTCGATCCGGAGGCGGCGTTCCGGCTGATGGCCGAGCAGGGGGTGCGCAACGTCTTCCTGCCGCCCACCGCCATGAAGCTGATGCGCCAAGCCCGGACCACACCCTATCCGGGCCTAGGACTGCGCTCCGTCGGCAGCGGCGGCGAGAGCCTGGGGGCGGAGATGCTGGCCTGGGGCGAGGCGGTGCTCGGCGTGCCGGTCAACGAATTCTACGGCCAGACCGAGTGCAACCTCGTCGTCTCCTCCTGCGCCGACCTGTTTCCCGCCCGCCCCGGCGCCATGGGCCGGCCGGTGCCCGGCCACGACGTGCGCATCGTCGACGGCGAGGGCCGGGAGGTGCCGGAGGACACCACCGGCCACATCGCGGTGCGCCGGCCCGACCCGGTGATGTTCCTCGGCTACTGGCGCAACCCGGAGGCGACGGAGCGGAAATTCATCGGCGAATGGCTGATCACTGGCGATCTCGGCCGGCGCGACCCGGACGGGTTCCTGTGGTTCGTCGGACGCGACGACGACGTGATCACCTCGGCCGGCTACCGGATCGGCCCCGGCGAGATCGAGGATTGCCTGCTTCGCCACCCGGCGGTGGCGCTCTGCGGCGTCGTCGGGGTGCCGGACCCGGTGCGGACCGAGGCGGTGAAGGCGTTCATCGTGCTGAAGGGCGGGGTCGAGGGCACGCCGGAACTGGCACGCGAGATTCAGGACTTCGTGCGGACCCGGCTCGCCGCCCACGAATATCCGCGCCACGTCGCCTTCGTCGAGGAACTGCCGATGACCGCGACCGGCAAGATCATCCGGCGGGCGCTCCGGGAGCGGGGAGGGGCGTGAGGATTGCTTCGACGACAGATCAATCGATCGCACCGTATCATGCACACCTCGTCATCCCGGGGCTCGCCTGAAAGGCGAGAACCCGGGATCCATCACTGCTGTCGGTGTGGAAACCGGTGGACAGCGTTCCGCCTCATCCTGAGACGTCGGCGGTGATGGATCCCGGGTTCCGCTTTCGCGGCCCCCGGATGACGAGGAGGATGGCAGGACGTCCGGCGACCAACGACCGGATGCCACCACGAAACCGGGAGGACATCATGCCGACATCCACGCTCCGCCGAACCTGTCGCGCGCTGGCGCTCGCGACCGCGTCCCTGCTCGCCCTCGCCCAGGCGCAGGCCGCCGGCCCCACCCGCGTCACCCTGGGCGTGCTGAACGACCGGGCCGGGCCCTATTCCGACCTCGCCGGCGAGGGCTCGGTGGTGGCGGCCGAGATGGCGGCGGCCGACTTCAAGGCGCAGAACCCGGATTTCGACATCCGGGTCCTCTCCGCCGACCACCAGAACAAGCCGGATGTCGGCGCCGGCATCGTGCGCCAGTGGATCGACCGGGACGACCTCGACGTCGTGCTCGACGTGCCGTTCTCCTCGGTGGCGCTCGCGGTGCACCAGATCGTGCGCGAGAAGAACCGGCTGATGATCAATTCCGGCGCCGGCGCCTCGGAGATCACCGGGGCTTTGTGCTCGCCCAACACCATCCACTGGACCTACGACACCTGGGCGCTCGCCAACGGCACCGGTGGCGCGATGGTGCGCTCAGGCGGCGACACCTGGTTCTTCATCACCGCCGACTACGCCTTCGGCAAGGCGCTGGAGCGCGACGTGTCGGAGGTGGTCGAGCGCAACGGCGGCAAGGTGCTGGGCTCGGTCCGCCACCCGGTCGCGGCCAGCGACTACTCGTCGTTCCTGATTCAGGCGCAGGGCTCGAAGGCCAAGGTGATCGGGCTGGCGAATGCCGGCAGCGATACCATCAACACCATCAAGCAGGGCGCCGAGTTCGGCGTCGCCGAGGGTGGGCAGCGCCTCGCCGGTCTGCTGGTCTTCCTGAGCGACGTGCATTCGCTCGGCCTCAAGGTGGCGCAGGGGCTGGTCCTGACGGAGGCCTTCTACTGGGACCTCAACGACGGCACCCGCGCCTGGTCGCGCCGCTTCGCCGAGCGCCACAAGGGACGGATGCCGACCATGGTCCAGGCCGGCGTCTATGCGGGCATGATGCATTACCTGAAGGCCGTGAAGGCGACGGGCAGCAAGGACCCCGCCGCGGTGACGGCCGAGATGCGCCGCGTGCCGGCGGAGGATCCGCTGTTCGGCCGCTCCGAGGTGCGGGCCGACGGGCGGGTGACCCACCCGATGTACCTGTTCGAGGTGAAGAAGCCCTCCGAATCGAAGGGCCCCTGGGACTATTACCGTCTGGTCTCGACGATTCCCGCCGACCAGGCCTTCCGGCCGCTCAACGCCGGCAACTGCCCGCTGGTGACGAAATGAAGCTGCATCACTGCGTCGGCGCCCGCTCGTTCCGGCCGCTCTGGGCTCTCGAGGCGCTCGGCCTGCCCTACGAGCTGGCGATGCTGCCCTTCCCGCCGCGGGTCCATGCCAAGGCGTACTTCGCCCTCAACCCGCTCGGGACGATCCCGCTCTTCGAGGACGGCGACACGCGGATGACCGAATCGGCCGCGATCTGCGAGTACCTGGCGGCGCGCCACGGCGCCGGGACCCTCGGGGTGCGGCCCGACGAGGCGGAATACGGCCGATACCTCAACGCGCTGCATTTCGGCGAGGCGACCCTGACCTTCCCGCAGACCCTGGTGCTGCGCTACGGCCGGTTCGAGCCGCCGGAGCGGCGCAATCCCGGCATCGTCGAGGATTATGCGCGCTGGTTCCTGTCGCGGCTCAAGGGCTTCGGTACGGTGCTGGGCGACAGGCGCTTCGTCTGCGCCGGGCGCTTCACCGCGGCCGATATCAGCATCGGCTACGCGCTGATGCTGGCCGAGTTCGCGGACTTGGGCGACCAGCTGCCGGACTTCGCCCGGACCTACTGGGAGGGCCTGAAGGCCGAGCCGTCCTATGCCCGGGCCCTGGCGGCCGAGCAGCGGGCGGCCGGGGCGCAGGGCGTGTCGCCGGTGCCCTCGCCGCTCGGCGGCTGACGCCCATTCAGTTCAGCAGCGGGGTGGCGCGCAATCGCGCCACCGCGAGGTCGACGAAGGTCCGCACCTTCGCGGGCGCGTGCCGCCCCTCCGGGTAGAGCACGTGGATCGGCAGCGGCTCGTCCTCGTACTCGGCCAGCACGATCCGCAGCCGGCCCTCCCGCAGGGCGGGGCCGATCTGGTAGTGCAGCACCCGGGTCAGGCCCCAGCCGGCGAGCGCGGCGGTGATCCCCGCCTCGTTGGTGTTGGTCTCGAGCGCCGGATGGATGGTCATCCGCTCGCCGCGTGCGAACCGCCATTCGGGCGAGGTCCAGGCCGCGGTCGAGACTGCGATGCGGTGCTGCTTGAGGTCCGCGGGCCGCGCCGGCACGCCGTGGCGGGCGAAATAGCCCGGCGCCCCGCAGACGACGTGGCGCACCGCCCCGACCTTCACGGCGGTGAGGCCGGAATCCGACAGGTGGCCGATGCGGATGGCGACGTCGACACCCTCCTCGACGAGGTTGACCGGCCGGTCGACGAAGAGGGTGCGGGCTGCCATGGCCGGGTAGGCGTCGAGGTAGTCGGTCACGATCGGCAGGACGTGGATATGCCCGAACAGGATCGGGGCCGTCACCGCGAGCGTCCCCGACGGCATGCCGTAGGAGCCGGCCGCCGCCGCCTCGGCCTCGGCGATGTCGGCCAGGATGCGCCGGCAATCGGCGACGTAACGGGCTCCCGCCTCGGTGAGCTTCACCGACCGGGTAGTGCGCACGAACAGCCGGGCGCCGATCGCCTCCTCCAGGGCCGCCACCGCCCGCGTCACCGCCGGCGGGCTCAGATGCAGGAGGCGCGCGGTCTCGGCGAAGCTCTCCGTCTCCGCGACCTTCGCGACGATGCGCATGGCCTGCCATCGATCCACGGACCCTGGCTCCTCGTTCGGCCGATAGGTCTCGATGCTTACCGGGTTTCAAGTCGATGCGCCGCCCATTCGAAGCCGGGGCGCGACGCTGCGTCCTCGCCGCGGAAGGATTGTCCCGGGGGAAAACCCGCCCCTGTCCTGTCTCGGACACTTCCCGAAACGGCTTGCCGCCAAGGGAGAAAGAGGACTGCCACCAGAAAAGGAGATTTCGCGCCACGACTCGCGATCGACGAGGCTGCCAGCGCATACTGACACAATGCAGAACCGCCGCCGAAGCGGGACGCATCAAGATCCGGTCAGATCAGGAAAGGGATGGTGGAGCTTAGCGGGATCGAACCGCTGACCTCCTGCATGCCATGCAGGCGCTCTCCCAGCTGAGCTAAAGCCCCATCCGTCAGCCGCGGCGCTGGGAACGCCGGCGGGTCTCGTCTTGTATTGAT
>JAEWKL010000449.1 GCA_023386115.1 Pseudomonadota bacterium | reverse complement strand
CACCTGATCGGCTTGCGCACGCGCCAGCCGGGCGAGGGCCTGGGCCAGTGCGGCTTCCGCCGCCAGGGCCTCGCTTCGGGCCTGCCTGTGGCCGATCAGGAGCAGCAGCGCCTCATGCCGGCGGATCTCGGCGGCGATCGCCCGGTAGCGCTGGGCCGAGCGGGCCTGGCGGCGCAGGGACTCGACGCCGGCGGTGATCGCCGTCAGCACGTCCTCGACGCGTGACAGATTCTCCTCGGCCGCCCGCAGGCGCAGCTCCGCCTCGTGGCGGCGGGCATGCAGGCCGCCGATGCCGGCGGCGTCTTCCAGGATGCGCCGGCGCGCCTGGGGCTTCGCCGCGATCAGCTCGGCCACCTGGCCCTGGCGCACCATGGCGGGGGAGCGCGCGCCGGTCGCCGCATCGGCGAACATCAGCTGCACGTCGCGCGCCCGGACCTCCCGGCCATTGACCCGGTAGGTCGAGCCGGCGCCCCGGTCGATGCGGCGCGAGACCTCCAGCAGGTCGGCGGCGTTGAAGGCGGCGGGCGCGGTGCGGGCGCCGTTGTCGAGGGTGAGGGTGACCTCGGCGTGGCTGCGGCCGGGCCGCCCGCCGGAGCCGGAGAAGATCACGTCGTCCATGCCCGAGGCCCGCATGCTCTTGTGCGAGCTCTCCCCCATCACCCAGCGCAGGGCCTCGACGAGGTTCGACTTGCCGCAGCCGTTCGGCCCGATCACCCCGGTCAGCCCGGGCTCGATCAGGAACTCACTCGGCTCGACGAAGGTCTTGAAGCCGACGATGCGCAGGCGCGTGAATTTCATGAGGGGGCGCGGTGCGCGGGGTCGGGGTGTGTGGGTGTCTCCTCTTCCCGGGAGCGGGGAGAGGGCTGTGTTCCCGTGCAGGGTAGGCAGCAGGGCGGCGCATCGATCCCCCAGGGATCGACCCGATGGCGAAGGGGTATCGACGAGTGAGGCTCTTCCGGCAACACCCCTCACCCTCGCGGCGAGCCGGTGGTCCGCTGCTTGCCGACCCCTCCGAACGAGGGGTGGGATCTACGATCCCGGGCCCTCTCCCCGCGACATGTCGGGCTTGCCCGACTCCGTCTGTCGCTCGCAGATCCTGGGCAAGCCCGGGATCTGCCGGGGGAGAGGAGACGTCCGTGCGACGTTCCGACCCCTTCCGAGTCCGCGTTCGGAGTCTTCTATGCCCCTACGATCGGCTTGATCACCTTCTCCATGCCGTCGATCGTCATCTCGCCCTGGTACTTCTGGCCATTGATGAAGAAGGTCGGCGTGGCGTTGACCTTGAAGGTCGTTATCGCCTTCTCCTTCACGGCGTTGACCGCGTCGTAGAGCTTCTGGTCCTTCAGGGTCGCCTCGAACTTCTCCTTCGAGAAGCCGGCCTGGCGCATCATCTGCTCGAGTGCGTCGAGGGGCTTCGGCACGAAGGCCCAGTTCGGCTGCTGGTCGAACAGCATGTCGGTGATCGGGTAGTAGCGCGCCGCGTTGTCGGACCGCGCCAGCATGAAGGCCGCGGTGGCGAGCGGGTCGAGGGGGAACTCGCGTAAGGTGAAGCGGACCTTGCCGGTGTCGATCCAGCGCTCCTTGAGCGCCGGCCAGGTCGTCTTGTGGAAGGCGGCGCAGTGCGAGCAGGTCATCGAGGCGTACTCGATGATGGTGCAGCGGGCATTGTCCGGCCCGAGCCAGACGTCGCCGAGGGGGCCGGGCTGCATCAGGCCGTCGACCACCGGCCCTTGCGCCAGGGCGGCCTGGGTCAGGGCGGAGAACGGCAGGGCCGGCGCGAGCAGCGCCGCGCCGAGGGCCGAGCCGGTGAGTGTCAGGGCCTCGCGACGGGTGAGCATGGCAGGCGTCCTCGTGGAGGGGGCGGGAGGGTCCGCGGTGGTGAGTGCGGTAGAATCCCGGCCGCCTCGTGGCAAGCAGCCGGCGCATCAACAGCCCGCGACGCTTCATCCTTCCTTGGTGCCGTGGCGTGCCGCGACGGCGTCCGGCACATGGGTGCCGGCGCCCGGTCGGGCTCGCCGCGGGCTGCACGCCCGCGGCATGCGAAAAGGGGTGTCGCGGTCAGCGCGACCGCTGCGCGCCGAGCACCGCGAGGCCGAGGCGGTCGAGGGCGTCGCGGAGCGCCGCCTCGCTCACGGTGGAGACGGCGAGCGCCACCTCGCCGCGGCGCACCGGGTCGAGGGGCGGGGGAGTGGCCTTCCGCTGGCGCGCCTGGGCGACCCGGTCCTGGCGCAGGCGGATCTTGCCGACGCAGGCCCAGCCGTAATGGCGGTTGATGCGCTCGATCACCAGCGGCACGAGGTGCTGCAATTCGAGGGCGAAGGCGCCCTCGACCCGCACCGTCAGGGTGCCGGGCTCCGGCCGCTCGCGCGACGAGCCGCGCCGGCGCGGCCATTCGAGCTTCTCCGGCTGGCAGGCCCGGGCCAGCCGCTCGCCGACGATCTCGGACCAGGAGGCCAGGATGTCGGTCGAGGCGAAGCCCTGCGCCGCGAAGACGGGGCCGAGGGACCGCTCGATCAGCTCGCTCAAGGGTTTGGGCCGCGCCATCGCCCGTCCGTCCTGAAAAACCGCCGCGCCCGGCGTGAAGCCTCGACAGGTAGAGCCTTCGTGTAAGGGAACACTTAACCCTCAGGCTCGCGGCGGCCAGGGCGGAGCCCGACGACGACGATCGCCGGAATCCCGCTCCCGCAACCGCGGAAAACCCGCTAAGGCGGGCCGCATGGTAGCGCCCGCCGCGTCGCACTCAAGGCCGGAAGCCGCCGACCTCCTGGTCTGGTACGACCGCCATCGCCGCGCGCTGCCCTGGCGCGCGCTGCCCGGCGTCGCGCCCGATCCGTACCGGGTCTGGCTCTCCGAGATCATGCTGCAGCAGACCACCGTCGCTGCGGTGAAGCCCTATTTCGCCCGCTTCCTGGAGCGCTTCCCCACCGTCGAGGCCCTGGCGGCGGCGCCCGAGGAGGGGGTGATGGGGGCCTGGGCCGGCCTCGGCTACTATTCCCGGGCCCGCAACCTGCATGCCTGTGCGAAGGCGGTGGCGGAGGCCGGCGGCTTTCCCGACACGGTGGAGGGCCTGAGGAAGCTGCCCGGCATCGGCGCCTACACGGCCGGTGCCATCGCGGCGATCGCCTTCGACCGGCCGGCGGCGGCGGTGGACGGCAATGTCGAGCGGGTGGTGTCGCGCCTCTACGCGATCGAGACCCCGATTCCCGCTGCCCGGCCCGAGATCCGTCGCCTCGCGGAAGATCTGGTGCCGCAAGAGCGCCCCGGCGACTTCGCGCAGGCGGTGATGGATCTTGGCGCCACGCTTTGCACGCCGAAGCGGCCGGCCTGCGCGCTCTGCCCCTGGATGCAGCCCTGCCGCGCCCGGGCCGAGGGGCTGCAGGAGACCTTTCCGCGCAAGGTGAAGAAGGTGGCGGGCGCGTTGCGCCGCGGCGCCGCCTTCGTGGTGGTGCGGGCCGGCGACGATGCGGTGCTCCTGCGTACCCGGCCGCCGGAAGGCCTGCTCGGCTCCATGGCCGAGCCGCCGACGAGCGAGTGGCGGGCCGATTACGACCCGGCCCAAGCGCTCCTCGATGCCCCCCTCGACGCGCGCTGGAAGCGGCTGCCCGGCTTCGTGCGCCACGTCTTCACGCATTTCCCGCTCGAACTGACGGTCTTTCTCGCCCGGGTCGCCGCCGGGACCCCGGCGCCGGACGGCATGCGCTTCACGCCCCGGGCCGGCCTCGACGCCGAGCCGCTGCCCGGCGCGATGAAGAAGGTGCTGGCCCACGCGCTGGAGCAGAAGCTCGCCGTGCCCCCGCCCACACCGGCGCCTGCGCCCGAACCCGATCTCGCGACCCCCCCGGAGCC
>JAEWKL010000388.1 GCA_023386115.1 Pseudomonadota bacterium | reverse complement strand
ACGTGTCGATGCGAAAGCGCGAGGGTATCAGAGGATGGGGGTGGGACACGCCGGACAGGGCGGCCGATCGGACCCGATCACAGCACCGGCATCGCCCCCGCCACCGTCACCAGCGCCCCCGACGTGTAGCTGCTCTCGTCCGAGGCCAGCATGACATAGGCCGAGGCGAGCTCCGCCGGCTGGCCCGGGCGGCCGAAGGGGACCTGGCTGCCGAACGACTTGACGGAGTCCTGCTCCATCCCGGACGGGATGAACGGGGTCCAGATCGGGCCCGGCAGCACGCCGTTCACCCGCACGCCCTTCTCGGCCAGGAGCTGCGCCAGGCTCAGCACCAGGTTGCTGAGCGCCCCCTTGGTGGCGCTGTAGGCCAAGAGCGACGGCATCGGGTGCTTGGAATTCACGGATGAGGTGAAGATCACCGACGCGCCGGGCTTCAGGTGCGCCATCGCCGCCTTGGTCACATAAAATGACCCGAACACGTTGGTGCGGAAATGGTCCTCGAACACCTGGTCGTCGATGGCGTCGAGACCCTGGTTCGGCTGCTGGAAGGCGCCGTTATTCACCACCACATCGAGGCGGCCGAAGGTCTCGACGGTGCGGGCGACGATCTCGCGGCCGTAGGACCGCTCCTTGAGGTCGCCCGGCAGCAGCAGGGCGCGGCGCCCGGCCTTCTCGACCCATTGCGCGACGGCCTCGGCGTCGCCCTGCTCCGAGGGCAGGTAGGAGATCGCCACGTCGGCGCCCTCGCGGGCATACGCGATGGCGACCGCCCGGCCGATGCCGGAATCGCCCCCGGTGATCAGCGCCGCCCGGCCGGTGAGCTTGCCCGAGCCCCTGTAGTTCGCCTCGCCGTGGTCGGGCTCCGGCTTCATCCGGCCAGTCAGGCCGGGGAAGCCCTGCGGCGGGCTGTCGAAGGGCGGGCGAGGATATTGGGTGAGCGGGTCGGGAACGTCGGAATCGGACGGCATGGGGGGACGGCCTCCGGCTGTCGGTGGGTCAGGCCGCCGTCAACCGGGGAGGCCCCCGGCCGTTCCCTGCTCTCCCTCAGTCTCTCTCACTCCTCCCGCGAGCCGTCATCCTGGCCGAGGGCATCCTCCTCGCGGCCGGGGACGGCGTAGCGCCCGCTGAGCCAGCGCTGCAGATCCACGTCGGCGCAGCGCTTGGAGCAGAACGGCTTGAAGTCCGGCACTGCCGGCTTGCCGCAGATCGGGCAGGCCGGCGCCGGGGGATCGTCGTCGCGCCTCGTCAATCGCGCCTCCTGTTCACTGTCAGGCCGCGTCGCGCCAGGCGCCGCGGACCGGGAACCCCTCGCCTTCGAGCAGCCCGACCGTCTCGTAGAGCGGCAGGCCGACCACGGCGCTGTAGGAGCCGACGAGCTTGACCACGAAGGAGCCGGCGAGCCCCTGGATCGCGTAGCCTCCGGCCTTGCCGCGCCACTCGCCGCTGGCGAGGTAACTGTCGATCTCCCGGGCCGAGAGGCGCTTGAACCGCACCCGGGTCTCGACCAGGCGCTCCCGCGGCCGGTCCTTCGGGCCGACGATGCAGACCGCCGTGTAGACCCGGTGGGCCCGGCCGGAGAGCAGCCGCAGGCAGGCCGCCGCCTCGTCGGTCACCTCGGCCTTCGGCAGGATGCGCCGGCCCACCGCCACCACGGTGTCGGCCGCCACCACGTAGCCCTGGCGCAGCTCCTCGGTGCCGCGCGCCGCCGCCGCCGCCACGTCGAGCTTGGCCCGGGCCAGCCGGCGCACCAGGTCGCGGGGCTTCTCGGATTTCAGCGGCGCCTCGTCGAGGTCGGCCGGCAGCAGCGCGTCCGGCTCCAGCCCCGCCTGCTGCAGCAGGGCGAGGCGCCGGGGCGAGGCCGAGGCGAGGACGAGCTTCGGGCGCGCGGCCTGCGGGGTCGGGGAGGTCTCGGTCATGGGCGCCCGTGTGTCGAAGGGAGATGCCCTGCCCGATGCCCTATCTGGCCGGCGAAATCCAGCATCGCGGGTTCGAGGCTTGCGGGCGCAGGGGCCGCGCGCGGGGCTGCCGGCCGAAACGGAAACGGGCCGGACGCCATCCGCGCCCGGCCCGCAAGATCCCTGCTGCGCGGCCGGGGACGTGCCGGGGCCGCGCGTTCTCCTCAGGCCATCGCCTCGTTGCGCAGCCGGTCGTAATCCGATTTCGGCAGCGGCACCGCGCGGGGCTGGCCGAGATCCTTCATCGGGATGCGGTAGGTCTCCCGGGCGGTGTAGGCCGCGATCGCCGCCACCGCGGTGATGCCTAGCGTGATGGCGCCGATGGTGAGCGGGATGTTGGTCGTGCCGGGAGGCGCCACGGTGGCGAACAGGGCCGGCAGCATCGCGGTCACGGCGGTGCCGACATTCTGCGAGATCGCCATCGCGGAGACGCGGGTGCGGGTCGGAAACAGCTCGGGATAGAAGCTCGGGAAGACCGCGTTGTAGCCCTGGTAGACCACGCCCCACATCAGCAGCGACATGACGATGGCCAGCGGCACGTTGGCGATGCTGATCGCGTAGAGATAGCCGAAGGACAGCAGGCCCGACCCGATCGCCCCGACCATGATCGGCAGGCGCCGGCCGATCTTGTCCGACAGGTTGCCGACATACGGGATCACGATGACCGCCAGGATGTTCCCGAGCACCGGGATCCACAGGTAGACGTCCTTGTGGAAGCCGACGCCGTAGGCCGCCTGCACCGCGTAGGCCGCGCCGAAGATGGTGGTGACCACCGGGATCACGTTCATCAGCGCCATGCACACCACCCGCAGCATGTCGGGCCAGGAGGTGGCGAAGGCCTCGACGATCGGGGCGCGGGCGACCTCGCCCTGCTTCTCCTCCTCGGCGAAGGCCGGGGTCTCCTCGACCTCGCGGCGGATGATGTAGCCGGCGATGATGACGAGGAAGCTCAGGAGGAACGGAATGCGCCAGCCCCAGGTGTTGAACGCCTCGGTCGGCATGTAGTGGGCGAGCGGCAGGAAGACCGCGGCCGCCAGGATCTGGCCGGCCTGGACGCCCTGCAGGGTGAAGCTGGCGAAGAAGCCGCGGCGGCCGAAGGGCGCGTGCTCCATCGTCATCGAGCTCGCGCCCGAGATCTCGCCGGCGACGGCGAAGCCCTGGATCAGGCGCAGGATGACGAGCAGGATCGGGGCGAGGATGCCGACCTGGCTGTAGGTGGGAAGCAGGCCGACCGCGATGGTCGAGAAGCCCATCAGGAACATGCACACGATGAGCACGTGCTTGCGGCCGTGGGTGTCGCCCCAGTGGCCGAGCACGAAGGCGCCGATCGGCCGGCTGACATAGCCGACGCCGTAGGTGGCGAGCGAGGCCACGATCGCCACGGTCGGGTTGTTGGACGGGAAGAACAGCTGCGGGAAGATCAGCGAGGCCGCCGTCGCGTAGATGAAGAAGTCGTAATATTCCAGCGCCGAGCCGATCCAGCCGCTCGCGGCGGCCTTCTTCGATTGCTGTCGATCGTGAACGTGGTCGCCTGGTACCGCACTCATCGGGTGTTCCTCCGCTGTTTGACAGGATCTGTGCCGCCTTCGGTGTCCGGGCGGCATTGGGTCAGCTTGGTTGTTGTTCCAGGGTAACGAGACGAATGGCGTAAAGTAAACATCAATCAAAGATTGTTGCGCCCAATTCCATATCCGACCCCGAAAGGCAAGGTCCGACCGGACTTATGCGCGGGATCTTGCGCGCAGGTAATCAGGCGGCGAGCGGCGCCACCGCGCGGTCGAAGGCCCGCTCCATGGCGGAGGCCGGCGCCTCGCGCCCGGTGAACAGCGCGAAGGCGTCGAGCGCCTGGTGGATGGCGAGCTCGCGCCCCGTCATGGTGCGGGCGCCGATCCGGGCCGCCTCGGCGAGGAGCGGCGTCCAGAGCGGGGAATAGACCGCATCCGTCACCCACATCCCGGGGCGGAGCAGGCTGAGAGGCACCGGCGTGCCGCGGTCGGGCAGCATGCCGACCGGCGTGCCGTTGACGAGGCCGCGCGCGCCCTCGACCGCCTCCTCGACCCGGCGGCAGACGCGCACCCGCACATGCCCTTCGAGCGCGGCCCCTTCGAGCGCGGCCGCCACCGCCTCGGCCTTGGCCGGGTCGGCATCGACGAGCCGGACCTCGAGGCCGGGAAAGCCCGCGAGCGCGACCGCCACCGCCTTGCCGACGCCGCCGGCGCCGACCAGCGCCACCGGGCCTTCGGGAGCAGGCCCGAAGGCCTGCCGCAGGGCGCGGGCGAAGCCCGTCATGTCGGTGTTGTGGCCGGTGAGCTTTCCGTCCCGGACCACGATCGTGTTGACGGCGCCGACGGCGCGGGCGCCCGGCGACAGGTCGTCGAGGAGCGGCAGCACCGCTTCCTTGTAGGGATACGTGACGTTGACGCCCGAGAAGCCGATCGGCGCGAGGGACGACAGCAGGCTCCGCAGCTGCGCGGCATCGGCCCCGGCCACGTCGATGAGCTGGTAATGGGCCCGCAGGCCGACCGCCTCGGCGGCCGCCTCATGCATCGCCGGCGAGGCGGAATGGGCGATCGGCGATCCGATCAGCCCGAGCAGGATGGGTCTGGCATGCCCGTGAGCCATGGCGCGGCGGCCCCGATCTGTTGCGCCCGCCCGTGGCGAGCTCTCCCTGGGCTGCACAATATCTCCACTGCGCCCGCATCCTGAGTACCAAGTTGCGCGCGGATCGTAACATCATGTTACGGTCGGCCGGCCTTCGCAGCCCGACGGTCGCACCTGCCCGGGTTTGGCCATCTCCTGGCGCAGGAACCGCACGAAGCTCGCCGCGAACATGCTGAGCGCGGTCCCGGCCTTCATGGCGATCCAGGTGTCGAAGACCGGCGCCTCGTCGATCGGCAGCACGCGGATGCCCGGGAAGGCGTCGTCCGCGATGGTGAACTGGTCGATCACCGCGATGCCGAGGCCCGCCCGCACCAGCGAGCACACGGTCGAGCCGAACCGGGCCCGGATCGTGATCCCGTAGGACAGGCCGCGCGCGCGAAAAATGTCGGACATGATCCGGCCGTAGGGGTCGTTCGGATCGATCCCGATCAGGGGATGACGGACGATCTCGTCGGCCGCGATCGAGGTCCGGGCGGCCAGCGGATGATCCAGCGGCACGATGCAGAACAGGCCGCCGCGGGCGAGCGGCTCGAAGGTGAGCGCCGGATGGTCGAAGCGGTAGCTCATCGCCACCACCTCGCCCTTGCCGAGGAGCAGGTAATCGATCGCCTCCTCGAGCTTGAGGATGTTGATGTCGATGACGAGGTGCGGATAGGCCGCGCGCACCCGCTCGATCGCCCGCGGCACCATCACGTGCGAGATCGACGGCACCGAGCCGATCAGCAGCTCCTGCCCCGCTCCCCCTTGCGTGCGCTCCAGGACGAAGCGCAGGTCCTCGACCTTGTCGAACACGGCGTTGATCTGCTCGAAGACGTGGCGCGCCTGCTCGGACGGCACCAGCCGCCCGGCCCGCCGGTCGAACAGGCGGATGCCGAGCGAGGTCTCGGTGTACTTCATCAGCCGGCTGATGCCCGGTGCCGAGACGTTGAGGAGCCGTGCCGCGCCCGCGATGGTCCCGGTCACCATCACGGCGCGGGCGACCTCGATCTGGCGCAGGGTGAGCATCCCGAGTCCTCTGGGTGGAGCGGCCTCGGCTCAGATGGGCGGAAAGGCCGGCCCGAAGCAAATGCCGCGCGGGCGCGTTCCGCGGTGGCCCCAGGCGATGCTACACACGGGATCGCCTCAGCATCATTCTGCCGGCCGGGTACGGCCGGTGCCGAAGCGGTCACCGATTCGGCGATAAAAATGATGCAAAATCAAGGAACTCAGCGGAGTTGCGCCCTGCCGCTCCGCTTGGCCTGCCCGTCCGAGGACCGACCCCGAAGCCCCGATGCGCGTCCTCTTCGTCCACCAGAACTTCCCCGGCCAGTACCGCCACGTCGCGCCGGCCCTCGCCGCCCGGCCCGGCACCGAGGTCGTGGCGCTCGGCATCAACCCCGCGCCCGCCCTGCCGGGGGTGCGCCATGTCCGCTACGCGGTGGCCGGCCGCTCCACTCCCGGCATCCATCCGCTGGCGGCGAATTTCGAGACCGCGACCCTGCGCGGGGACGCGGCGGCGCGGGCAGCATCGGCGCTCAAGGCCGAGGGCTTCTCTCCGGACGTGATCTGCGGCCATTCGGGTTGGGGCGAGACCCTCTTTCTCAAGGATGTCTGGCCGCGGGCCCGGCTCCTGACCTTCGCGGAGTTCTTCTACAGCGCGTCCGGTGCCGATTCCGGCTTCGATCCGGAATTCCCGCCGCGCGAGGGCGACGCCTTCCGCACGCGGGCCCGCAATGCCGGGCAGCTCGTCGCCTTCGAGGCCTCCGACCGGCTGCTCAGCCCCACCGCCTGGCAGGCGAGCCGCATCCCGGCCATCTTCCGCGACCGGCTCAGTGTCATCCACGACGGCATCGACACCGATCTCCTGCGGCCCGATCCGGGCGCCCGCATCATCCTCGGCCGCGACCGGCTGTCCCTCGGTGCCGGCGACGAGGTCGTCACCTTCGTCAACCGCAACCTCGAACCCTATCGCGGCTATCACAGCTTCATGCGGGCGCTACCCGAGATCCTGCGCCGGCGCCCGAAGGCCCGGGCGGTGATCGTCGGCGGCAGCGACACCAGCTACGGCGCGAGACCCCCCGACGGCAGGACCTGGCGCCAGATCTTCCTCGACGAGGTCAAGGCGGAGCTCGACCTGTCGCGGGTCCACTTCGTCGGCAAGATTCCCTATCGCGACTACGTCGACCTGCTGCGGATCTCGGCGGTCCACGTCTACCTGACATACCCGTTCGTCCTGTCCTGGTCGATGCTGGAGGCGATGGCGCTCGGTGCCTGCGTCGTCGGCTCGGCGACGCCGCCGGTCGCGGAGGTGATCCGCCACCGCGAGAACGGGATCCTGGTCGACTTCTTCTCGAACGAGGCGATCGCCGAGGCGGTGGTCTCGGTCCTCACCGATCCCGGCGCCGTCGCCTCGTTGCGGGCGGCGGCCCGGCAGACGGCCCTCGCCTACGACCTCAGGCGGGTCTGCCTGCCGGCGCATCTGCGCCTGATCGAGGCGGTCGCCGCCGGGGGCGTCGCGTGACCTCAGCATCATTCCGCCGGCCGTCCGCGGCCGGCGGAATGATGCCAAAACAAGAAACTCAGCAGAGTTGCCCTGTGCAACTCTGCTGAGACGGCCGCCCGCGGCGATCAATCGATCGAGGCGGTCGCCTCGACGGTCTCCCGCGACCGCACCGGCGTCACCGTGACGGCATCGCCCGTGCGGGTGATGGTGACCGCCCGGGCCGCGGCGCCGGCCTGACGCGGCGTCGAGACGGTGACGCTCTGCCCCGAGGCCAGCACCGCCTCGAACCGGGAAGCGGGGGCGGCGGCGCGGGGGCCCAACGTCACGACCACGTGGTAGCCCGCGAGCTCGGGGGTGTAGTAGGCCACCCCGGCGAGCGTGCCGAGATCGAGGCTGGCCGCCCCGGCCGGGCGCAGCTCTCCGGCGGAGGCCGCGCTCGCGGCGAGCGTCGCGGCGACGGCGAGAAGGGTTTTGCGAAGGATCGTTCCGGTCATGATCGTCGTCCTATCCGTGGCGGGGTCCGGCATCGGCCCCGCATCCATGGACGTGATATGCGCTGCGGTGCAGCATGGATCAAACAGATCGCATCGATAATGACTATTGATCATATCGATCTCGCCCGGGTCGACCTCAACCTTCTGGTCGCCCTCGACGCCCTGCTCGCCGAGCGCAGCGTGACCCGGGCGGCAGCCCGGATCGGCATCGGCCAGTCGGCGATGAGCAGCGCGCTCTCACGCCTGCGAACGCTGTTCGACGACGAACTCCTGACCCGCGCCCCCGAGGGGATGCGGCCGACCCCACGGGCGCTGGCGCTCGCCGAGCCGCTGCGGATCGTGCTGCGGCAGATCCAGGTCCTGGTGCGCCGGGACGAGGCCTTCGATCCTCGCACGGTGGTGCGTACCTTCACGATCAGCCTGCCCGACAGCACCGAGGTGCTGCTCGGCACGCGGCTGCTCGCCTATCTGCGGCAGGAGGCGCCGGGGATCAGCCTGCTGCTGCGCTCGGTCGACCGGGCGCATGTCCTCGAGGAGATCGATGCCGACCGGATCGACCTCGCCATCGACCTGTCGTTCCGCGGGCAGATGCACCACAAGCAGCGCCTGCTCTACCGCGACAGCTACGTCTGCCTGTTCAACGCCGCCCTGGTCGGGCTGATGCCGCCGATCTCGCTCGACGATTACCTGCGCTTCCCCCATGTGCTGACCAGCCTGCGCGAGACCGCCCACGGGGTGGTGGACGACGCGCTGGCGAAGATCGGCCGCAGCCGCACCCTCGCGGTCACCTCGCCGCGCTTCATCGCGGTGCCGTTCCTGGTGCGCAGCGCGCCGGTGCTCACCACCATGCATGCCCGCCTGGCGCTGCTCTTCGCCGAGACCCTCGGGCTGACGGTGAGCCCCGCCCCGATCCCCCTCGACGACGTGGCGATCGGGATGCTCTGGCACGCCTCCTACGACGACGACCCGGCCCATCGCTGGCTGCGCGACCTGCTGCGGCGCCTGGCCGGGGAGGAGCCGGCCTTCTCCTGACCTCGGCGAGGCGCCGGTCGTTTCCTGACGCCTGGGCCCTGCCGGTGCGGCCCGCGAGCCGCTATGCTGGCGGGACTCCCTGCGAACTCGAACCGATCCTGGACCATTTCCCGTGCGCCTGACCCAGATCACCCACCACGACCTCGACGGCTACGCCGCCGCGACCCTCGTCGCGGCCTATGCCGAGCCGGCCCGGATCGTGCACGTGCCGCGCTACGGCGATGTCGGCCCGGTCGTCGACGACGAATTGAAGCGCTTAGGCAAGACCAAGGCGGCGGAGATGGTGCTGATCACCGATCTCGGCATCGAGGAGCCGACGATCGCCTTCCTGCGCCGCTTCGCCGCCATGAACCGCAAGCGTGCGCCCGAGGAGCCGCACCGGCTGGTCGTGCTCGACCACCACACCTCCTCGATCGACCAGATGCGCCGCCAGGGGCTGGAGCCGAAACCCGACGCGGACAACCCGCGCCTGTCGCGGTTCGATCTCGGCGACCCGGCGGTCACCGTGCTGGTCGACGAGGCCTCGAGCGCGACGACGATGGTCGAGACCCACCGCGCCCTGTTCGCCACCCGCGAGCCCGACCCGGCCCGGGTCGAAGACCTCGCGCTCCTCGTCGCCTCGGTCGACGCCCTCGACCTCTGGCGCAAGGGCGATCCGCATTTTCCCGGCGGCTTCGCCCTCGACGAGATCTTCTGGGACAATGTCGGCACCCTGGTGCCGGTCGGTCATCCGGCGCACGACCCCTTCGTGGCCCGCCTGCTGCTCGAAGCGACCGCGAGGCTCCGCGCCGGCGCCACCCCGGCCGAGCTGGAGCGCGCCGTGCCGGCGATCCGCGGGGCGATCGTCGACGACTTGATGCGCGACGCGCCCGACGACGATGCCCGCCTCACCACCCGGCAGCGGATGGCCCGGGCGCTCGCCCGCTCCGACGCGCTTTTCCACGCGCTCCCGGACGGCACGCTCCTGTCCTTCGCCCTCGATGCCGGCACCTTCCAGCGGGTCTCGGACCTGGTGATGGCGAGCGGGCGGGCCAAGCGCCTCGTCAACGTGCAGCGCGCGGGCACCCTGTCCTTCCGCTCGATCGACGGCACCGCCCTCGATGGCGCCCGCCTCTTCCGCGGCGGCGGGCACCAGGACGCCGCCGGCGGCAAGCTCCCGAGCGGCACCGCCTTCTCCCTCGCCGACGCCGTGGCCCAGGTCGAGCCGGTGCTGAACCCGCCGAAGAGCGCGGCCGCCGACAGCCCGTTCGCGGCGCTGAAGAACTGGAAGGGGTAGCGCGGATCACGACGGACCGGCTCTCTCGCCCGCGCCCGGGCGGGGATCGGCCCCGCCTCGGGATGCCTCAGGAGCCCGGCGGTCCGTCGCCGAGAACGACGACCTTGCCCGATCGGTCGCCTGTCCCGTCCTGCACGCCGCCCGGCTCCGGGGACGCGACCCCCCGGCCGAAAGTCTGGGCCCAGGTCAGCGTGATGATCTCGGCCCCGGCACCGCGCGGGTCGCCGCGCTTGCGGGACGCGCGGCGACGCCGGGCGCCGATCCAGCGTTTCACGAGGGGGGCACCGTCCTGCGGCATCCCCTGCATGCCGACGGGTCTCCGTCGCCCCCCGTTCCCTTGCCGCACCCGCCGCCTCCCATCCCACGCCGATGCGGCACCATCTCGCGCGGGGACGGCGCCGGGGCGACCGCCCTGCGTCTCAATTCCTTGAGCCAGCGTCCCAATCTGCGGGGATCCGACTTCGCTCACGGGCCGCGCGGGCTCGAGACATACGAGCCGGACGGCGTCGTCCGCCTTTCATGTCAGGCGTCGAGCGTCAGGACCCAGTCGTAGAAGCCGTCCCAACCATCGGCCGACAGCTCCGGAAGCCCGCGCCGCTCGGGCGATGCGCCCTCGGCCCGCGTCCCGGCCTTCACGTCGGCCGGGCTCACGCCGAACTCGGTGCGGAAGGCGGTGGTGAAGCTCGCCGGGCTGCCGTAGCCGTACCGGTAGGCGATCCCGGAGACCCGCGCGGCTGGCCCGCTCCCTTCGGCGAGATCCCGGTAGGCGCGGGCGAGCCGGCGGCGGCGGATATACTCGACCACGCCGCCGAGGGGCGCGAACAGGCGGTAGAGCGCGCTGCGCGAGACGCCGAAGCGACGGCAGATCTGCTCCACGCTCAGGTCGGCGGACCCGATCTCGGCGTCGATGTGGCTGCGGATGGCGAGAAGGACCGGCGCCCGCTCCGACGAACGCCCGGTCGGGTCCGTCTCGATCGTGGTGTGTGCCGCCGCGGACAGGAGGCACGCCGTGGCCTGCGCGGCGACCCGCGCCTCCGCGGGGCTGAAATGCGCCACGTTCCGGCCGAGCGAGCGCAGGTGGTCGCTGACCAGCGCCCCGAACGGGTCGCGGGCGCGCAGGACCGTCCCGTGCGCGTCGCCGAGCCGCGCTCCGCCCTCGGGAAACAGGCCGCGGGGGATGATGACGGTGACGGCGCGGTAATCGGTCGAGTCCAGGAGGAGGGGCTGCGCGAGGTCGAGCAGGGCGACATCCCCGGGGCCGATCGGCGCCTCGTCCCCGGCAGCCCGGATCGTCGCCTGTCCCTCCATCCGGAGCTGCGCCGCCACGTGATCGACGCCCATGCGGGCGACGAGCCGGCGCGACCGCTCGTTGCGCAGGCCGGAGGCCGCGGTCAGGCCGATGATCGCGTTGCCCAGGTGGTAGACCTCCGACCGGCCGCGGAAATCGGGGGTATCCTCCTTGCGGATCTCGACGTCCCAGAACGGCGCCACGGCCTCGCGCCAGGCCGAGATCGTCCGCGGCCCGAAGGTCGTTCCTTCCAGACGCAGGTTGGGGCCGCGAAGGGTCATGTCAGGCGGTCATGTCGGGCTCGAAGCGGGGGCGGCACTCTGCCCCTGGTTGCATCAGGCTCGCATGCCGGTCGAGGTTGTGCAAATCGATTTATCGCGAGACGCCGGTCGTTCCGCTCGCACGACGCTGCGGCCTCCACCCGCATCGGCCGGAGGAGCCGCTCGGCTGCTATCCCGCGCCTGCGCCCGCTGCTCCTCCGTCCATCCTCTCCCCGATCCAGACCACGTGGCGCCCGCCGCTCCCGGCCGAGCGGACCTTGTGCTCCTCGACCGCGAAGCCGCCGCGCTGCAGCCGGGACTTGAACTTGCGGTCGGGGCTCTCCGACCACACGCCGAGGAGCCCGCCCGGCCGCAGCGCCCGACGGGCGCGGCCGAGGCCCGCGACGTCGTAGAGCCGGTCGTTGCTGCGCTGGACCAGCCCCTCCGGCCCGTTATCGACGTCGAGCAGGATGGCATCGTAGCCGCCCGGGCTCGCCGCGATGAGGTCGTGGACGTCGGTCTCGTGCAGCGTCACCCGGGGGTCGTCGAGGCTGCCGGCGAACAGGTGCGCGAGCGGGCCCCGCGCCCAGGCGGCGACGGCGGGGATCAGCTCGGCGACCACGATCCTGGCGCCGGGCCCGAGCTCACCCAAGGCCGCCCGCAGGGTGAAGCC
>JAEWKL010000370.1 GCA_023386115.1 Pseudomonadota bacterium | reverse complement strand
GGACAAGGGCGCATCGAGCGTGTCGGGGCGCGCGGCGATCGGCGGCAGGTCCTGCGCGGCGGCTGGGACCCTTGCAGAGAGACCCGCGATCGCCGCGAGGCCGCCGCACACGGCAAGTCGAAGAGATTTCCTCGTGAGAACGCGTCGCCCGCCGCGCGCATGACCCTGGCGTGACATGGGTTTTCGCTCCTGCATTTGCTTCGACGAGAAGCGCGCACGGCGGATCTAACAGTAAAATCGCACGACTTGACCGCACGCATAAGCGTCCATTCGTGCAGATTAACATAAGCATCTTGTATTGAGGATTTTGGACTGTCAATCCTCAACGCAATAACAGAGGTGAAATTCGCTGCCGCGCTTGAGATGCTTGGGATGCGATTCAGGAACGGATATCATTTGAATTGATGATGCCGCGCCATCGACCACATGCCGCGGAACATCGAAGAGGTATCGGGCCCGCCGGCCCTGCGGACCGTTCGAGGTCACGGTCGGCGAACTGGCCGCCGGTGACGGTGCGCGTCCGGCGAACGTCCGCAAGGCTATGCCCAAACGGACCGTCAGGCTTGGCAGACGGCTTCGAGTCGCTCGCATAAGGGAGGCGTATGGAACCGGCAGCGGCGGACACAAGGAACTGCTACTGAACCAACTTATTGTTTCAGCTCACGTGTGCTGAGCTTGATGCAGATACTCATTACGTAGCCATCTGCGGTCGCGCCATGGCCTCGCGTAGGTGATGGGCGAGTTCGTGGAAGGCGTTACCCCTCGTAGCCTGAACCATGTGTAAAGTGATCGCAAAAGAAGGCAGCTCCGGCAGCCCCGCTTCTGGTGGCAGAATGGTGAGGTCAGCCGGCACGGTCGTGGAAAGCCACGCCGAGATCGCAAGGTCCAGGCGCACGGTGGTCCGCGTTGCGTCGAGCCCGCCATTTTCGAACATCGTGCGGCTTGCACGCCCCTGCCGCGCCAGGGCGGACAGGACTTGCGGGCGGAAAACGCAGGTCTCTGCCACGAGCGAGAGCGGCAGGGGCGTGCGCGCGTGCGCGCGTCCGCCCCGTGCGCCAACCCAGACGAGGCGGTCGATCGCTAAAGTCTCGCCATGCTCGGCCCCAAGCGGCTCCTCAACAACGGCCATGTCGAGCTGACCGTCGCGGACTGCGGCCAAGAGGTCCGGCGAGGGTAGGCAGACGAGCGTGAGCTCAACCTCTGGGAAAGCCTCGCAGTAGCCCTTGAGGGCCGGCGCGAGATGCGTGCCCACGAGATCGTAGGGCAACCCGAGCCGGACTGGGCCAGCGACGACACCCCCCTCGATCTCGGACCAGATCTCGTCATTGAGCGCGAGTAGCGTGCGGGCGCGGCTGAGCAGGCGCTCGCCGGTCGGCGTCAAGCGCAGGCCGCGCGGCTCGCGCCGCAGCAGCGCGTCGCCGACCAAGTCCTCCAGACGGGCGATCTGCTGGCTGACCGCGCCCTGCGTGAGATGCAATACGTGGCTCGCCCCCGTCATGCTGCGCTGGTCGGCGACGGCAGCGAAGGTCCGGAGCAGGGCGACGTCGAGGTTACGGCTCATGCCACATTAGAACTGCTAATTTGCAGCTTTAGCAACATTAGCTTCGGCGAGGTCTGCCCAGCGGCTATGGCCACGTACCCCCGCTGAGTTCATCGCTATGGATGCCCTTGCTCCGCTGCTCCTCTTCGTCCTCGTCGCAACCATCAGCCCAGGCGGGGCGACAACGCTCGCCACGATCTCGGGTGCGAACTTCGGCTTCCGCCGCTCTCTGCCGCTGATCGCCGGCATCGCATTCGGGCTTGCCTCAATGGCAGCGCTCGCGGCGCTCGGCCTGGCCAGCATGCTCCTCGCGGCACCGTCGCTTGCTCTTGCGATGAAGGCGGTCGGTTCGGCCTACCTCCTTTGGCTCGCCTGGCAGACGGCCCGGCGTGGTCCACCACACCTCGCGGGCGACGTGCGCCCAGTCGGCTTCCTCGCGGGTGTCTGGCTGCTCTGGCACAACCCAAAGGGCTGGGCGATGACACTCAGCGCGGCCTCCTCTTTCACAGCGCTTTCGAGTGACCCGGCGCGACTCGGCACTCTGCTCGGCACGGTGTTCGGCCTCTTTGCCCTCCTCTCGCTTTCGCTGTGGTGCGTGGCGGGACTCCTGCTAGCCCGCGCCATGCGCAGCGACATGCAGTGGCGCACACTCAACGGCGTGCTGGGTGTGCTGCTTGCGCTGTCAGTCGTGACAATTTGGTTAGACCCCATTGGAGGTGCGTAATGATAGACCCTGTTAACCTGCACGCAGCGCTGGCCACCGTGACGGAGCACTGGTCGCCGAAGATTGTTGGACGGGTGAACGATCAGTACGTCAAGGTTGCCAAGCTCCTCGGCGAACTGACGTGGCACCGCCACGACGCGGAAGACGAGCTGTTCCAGATCGTACGGGGACGCCTGCGGATCCAGTTCGAGGGCGGCCGTGAGACGGTGCTGGAGCCTGGTGAGTTCTGCGTCGTCCCGAAGGGTGTGCTGCACAACCCGGTTGCAGACGAAGAGTGCTGGATCGTGCTGATCGAGACGGTGACGACCCAGCACACTGGCGACGTTGAGACGCCGCTCACCCGCTCGATTGAGCAGCAGTTGGCCTGACGGCGCTAGTGGGGAGAGTCGGGCTGACCACCGTCCACGGTACGTCGGACGGAGCCGTGCAGATTGGCGGCCAGTGCGTGACTACTATAGCGGGCACGTTGACCGCCTGACCCACGTCGTCAGTGGCTTTCTTCGACGGCCAACCGGCAGGCAAGCCCAACGAAGGTCACAGATGCGAGGCGGTTGGCGAATTTCAGGAAGGTGGTGCTCGACGCTAGTACCGCCCTGAACCGCCCCACCACGATCACGACGAACCCGATCCAGGCAACGGCCGTGAGTGCCAGAGTCAGGCCGAGAACGAAGCTCTGAAGCGCGAGTGGACCTGCCTCCGGGTGCACGAATTGCAGGAACAGCGCCAGGAAGAACACGATCATCTTCGGGTTGGCGAGATTGTTGGCGAGCCCCTGAACGAAGAAGCGTCCGGCATACCCCGCCCGATCTCGAGAGGCAGGATCAAGATCCAGCGTCGCAGGCGCGCGCCATGCCACGACAGAGAGGTACAGGAGGTAGAAAACGCCCACGAACTTCAGAGCCGTGAAAGCGACAGGGAAGAGGAGGATGATGGTGGAGACGCCCACGCCCGCGAGAACGGCGTGGATGATGTTACCGACCTGCGTGCCCACGAGCGTCATCAGGCCCGCCCCGGTGCCGGAGGCGATCGTGCGCGAGAGGATCAGCACCGTGTCCGGACCCGGCGAGAGGACGAGCACTACGGCGGTGGTGAGGAACAAGGCGTAGGAATGCAGGTCGAGCATGGAGCGTCCCTGACGAGCAGGAGGTCAGGATGGCTGACCCAATTTGCGAGAGTTCGTAAATGCTGTGCACTGAGGTCGGTCGTCCACCCCTTGCGGACCTTCAAGCCTGCTGGCTGAGGTATCTGCTTGGTATGAAGAAGCGGGCCTTTTGTGCGGTGATCACGACATCACCTTCTTCAGCCAACCCGCGATGTCCGCGTCCGTCGTCCGGTTGGTGTAGATGGCCCTCGGACGTCGAGCGCCAGGGGCCTGAGGTCGAGCGCTATCGGCCGATGGCGGCCTTGTTGAGTAGCACGTCCACTCGGTAGACATGCGCCGGGTAGGCGAGGATCTCGTTCATCCGCGCGTTGTCGCGGAAGATGTCGCCGCCGCCGCCAGCGACGTGCGCGTTCCGGCCGGCGATGTCCGGGAAGGCTTCGAAGATGCCGAATGTCGTCCGGGAGTAGCGCACCCCGAACCATGGCCCCGTCGCCGGCTCGTCCAGCACGCAGCCGTAGATATCACGCAGCATCCGTTCGACCTCGGCCTCCTTCCCCGGCCTGGCCTCGATGTGGATGTAGAAGGCCTTGGGCCCGTCCTCACCGTCGTCGCCAGTCACAACAACGCCGCGGTGGGGTTCGTCGGTCGCTGGCTGCTGCGTCGGTATCGGCCCGGGCACAGTCGCGAGGTCCTCGGCATCAGTGGAAGGCGGCGTGGCTTTGGCCATGGCGTTGTCCTTAAGGGCAGGGAGCTGACGGCTTGCGTCATCCACATGAAGATAATGGGCCGGCTGGTAGCCACCATTGCAAAGCCCGAGCCTGCCTTTCGCTTTTCGCAAGGCGGGCGCGATGCTATCGCAGTGGCCAATGCACCTACCATCCGCACGCACCCTGCAGGCCTTTGTCGCGACGGCCAGGTTCGGCAGCCTTGCCGCGGCAAGCACGCGCGTGGCCATGTCGGTTCCAGCGCTTTCGCGTCGGCTCGCCGCGCTGGAACGGGATCTGGGAGTGCGGCTTCTAGAGCGCGTGCCGCGCGGCGTGGTGCTGACCACCGCCGGGGAGGCCTACCTCCCCCACGCGGTTGCTGTGCTGGACCGGCTCCAGGTCGCGGCGGCAGGATTGCACCAAGATGCGGCGACGGTGCGCGTGACGACGATACCGGCGCTCGCGACGCGCTGGCTGCTGCCGCGGCTGCCGGCGTTCGCCGCCCGCCACCCTGACATAGAGGTAGACGTACGGACGTCGCTCGTCTTCGAGCGCCTGGACGAGGCTGACTACGACTTCGGGATCCGGCTGGCCCTCGACAGCGAGATGGCTACCCAGCCGCTGCTTCCGGTCCACGTCATGCCGGTCTGGAGCGGAGCACATCCCCGGGACATCCGCGAGCCGCGCGACATCCTGGACCACCCGTTGTTCGGCCCCGACCATAGACCGGAGTTCTGGCGGGAATGGCTTCGGGGCGTCGGGATGGACGATGGCTCAGTCCAGCCGCGCGAGATCGACTCCCTCCTTCTCTACGAGCATGTGCTCGGCGGCGCGGGAGTGGCCATCGGCATAGAGCCGTTGTCATCGGAGCTGCAGGCCGAGGGTCGGCTGAAGGGGCTCGATGCCCACCGGATCCGCTCGGAGCGCAGCCTCTTCCTCGTCGAGCATCCCGAACCTCGATCACGGGCCGCGGGGCTATTCCGCAGGTGGCTTCTCCAAGAGGCGCTTGCTGATGGAAACCCGAGTAGGGACCGGGGGGCGGTCAGCGGGTAGCGACTCTGCTCACAACGGCAGCGCAGACGTCGCCTTGATGAGTTGTCGGGACGACTGGCATGGGTCGGATGCGGAACGTCCGCTTCCAGCCGGGAATGCATAGTCCGTCCGCCACTCCGAGCAGTCATTCCGTCGATGAACTAGATGTTAGAAAAACGACCCGTTCCTGACATGCCGGCGGGTCGGCCAGAGCTAACGCGCCTTACGCGAGAGCTGCGCGTGCGGGAGGATGTTAGGAAACTCTGTCAACTATTCAAATGTCAGGAAAACGCTCGCCAAGCCCGATAACCGCAGCCCCCTGCTCGGTCCATTGAGGCCTGCCCTACTGGACCGGTCCAGCCCAGCTCCGTACCCGTTCCAAGAAAATGCGGTTTGATTTCTGCACCACTCCCGGATCACGTGCCTAAGGCCTCAATGGACCAACGCACTCAGAACGGCCCAGAGTTGTCGGCTACACCTAGACCTCGATCCTCGTTGAGGCGCCTGAGCCAACTCGCATCAGCCGAGCGGGACGCCTCTCGACGTCCCACACGCAAGAAGTGACCTCGGCCGTCAGTACCCGTAGTAGCCGGGCCCGGGACCGTAATACCCGTAGGCAGGAGCCGGGTAGTAGTAGCGGGGTGCCTGAGAGGCGGCGATCGCACCGCCGATGATCCCCAGGGCAGCACCCGCTGCAAGAGCGCCGCCAACTCCTGGGCCGCGGCGGTACCCGTAGTGACGGTAGCCGCCGCCGTACGCGTACCCGCCGTGATAGCCACCACGGTAGCCAGGGCGCGCCTCAGCCGCGGGGGCGGCGAACAGCGACGCTGCGAAGGTCGCCGCCACCGCTGAGAGAACCAACCGCTTCATCATTTTCCTCGCGTGCTGCATCCAGCAGAGAGCGATTGAAGGACGGCACCGATGAACCGACTCTGAACTGGCGCCCGCACGGTCCCCGGTTGTCCGACGACGATCAGAGTTGGCTTTCGCACGAGGCTGATGACTGGCCCGCCATGAGGCGAGCTGCCCTGCCGGTCACTCGCTACATGGATCATCAATCTCTGAGGCGGTGCCATAGAGCGCGGAGCGAAGCCCCACTGCTCTATCGGCAGTGAGGCTGAAACAGACCCAGATTTCAGGCTGATGCTCAGCTAAACCGATCCACCTCGATCTGCGACCCTGCCGACCGGATATGCATGACGCTGGTCGACAGAGGTGGTTGGGAAGAACTTCAGGCTGCCTGCCGGGATCGGCCCAACCCGATGCTCTTGGCGAGCTCGGAGCGCTGAGCCGCGTAGTTGGCGGCGACCATCGGGTAGTCGTGCGGCAGGCCCCACTTGCGCCGGTACTCTTCAGGGGTGAGCCCGCGGGTCGACAGGTGACGCTTGAGCGACTTGTACTGGCGTCCGTCCTCGAGGCTGATCAGGTAATCCGGGGTCACCGTCTTCTTGATCGGCACTGGCGGGGTCAGCTTCTCGGGTTGCTCAGCAACCACTTGCCCCAGGTTGGTCAGCGAAGTGTGGACTGACGCGATCAGGTTCGGCAGCTCCGCAAGCGGAACGGAGTTCTTGGACACGTAGGCCGACACGATATCGGCCGCGAGATCCACGAGAGTGGCCGAAGGACCTTGTTCTTGTTGCGACACAGAAAGCTTTCCTACTGCACGGCTCGGTTCAAGATCGAGCAATACCACCTTATCAAGCATCGCACAGAGGCACACAACCCTGGACAGACGGGACGCCTATCTGATCCAGTGGACGGCGATATCCTCAACGGCGAAATAGATGCCGATCAAGGCGATTATCAAACCTCCTGCCACGAGGAGCACACCCGGAAGCGACAGCGTGCGTCGGGCCCGCTGTCGCCGCCATGAGTTCGTCGGGTCCACGTCACTCAGTTGCGCTGGCCGCGGACTTCTTCGGCCGGCCCCGGCGTGCAGGCTTCGCTTCCACGGGAGCGGTGACGACCGGATCAGGTTGGGCCCGCTTCTCAGCCGCCTTCTTGGCGGCCGCCCGATCACGCCGGAGCTGGCCGAGGCCGAGGCTCTTGGCGAGCTCGGAGCGCTGGGCGGCATAGTTCGCGGCGACCATCGGGTAGTCACGCGGCAAGCGGTATTTCTGGCGGTACTCGTCGGGGCTCGTGCCGTTCGAGGTCAGGTGCCGCTTGAGTGACTTGTACGGCTTGCCGTCGATGAAGCTGATGAGGGCGTCCGGAGTGACGGACTTGCGGATCTGGGCCGGTGTGACCTTGTGGTCCTCCACCGGGGTGGCAGCGGGTTGGCCAAGGCCGCTCAGTGAAGCGTGGACTGAGGCGATCAAGCCCGGCAGTTCGGCGACCGGAACGTTGTTGTTGCTCACGAAGGCCGACACGATATCGGCCGCGAGATCGATGAATTCAGGCTGTTGGGCTTGGGGCTCGTCGGACACGGAAAATCTTTCGACTGCGAGGATCTAACCAGATCGAACACGGAGAATTTTATAGAGGATGACCAGTGCCGAGCAAGTGCCCGCCGCTGACTAATCCCAAGCCATTTGAGGAGCAACAAGGTTCATCAGCAATTTGCCGCACCAAGTCACCCACCTGCGGAGCAGCATTTTCGGCCGTGACCCGCGTGGATCTCACGACCACTCATGGCATCCGGCTTACAAGATCTCCCAAGCACGATAGCGTTCTCGCGCGGACCGAGCTCGGCCTTGACGACCGCCGACCGTCACTCGGTGGCCTAGGCGCTCAACGCCACGGCTGCCACGACTCGCCTGTGCAGATCCATCGACAAAAGTGACGGCAACGGTATCCTCGTTCAACCGCCATCGCCTCGGTCGCTTGCCCGTCGCAACGTGGTCGGGCGCGGCTCTCCGGCCCAACTTGGAGCGTGCCGTGAACCTCTACTACTCCCCAGGAGCCTGCTCGATCGGCATCCACGTCCTCCTTGAGGAAATTGGAAAGCCATACGAGCTTCATAAAGTCAGCTTGAAGGACGGCGAGCAATACAAGCCTGAATTCCTTTCCATCAACCCTAAAGCCAAAGTTCCAACCCTTGTGAGAGATGATGGCACCACTCTCACTGAGTTCCCCGCTATTGCCACATGGTTGGCGTTGACCAATCGTGAGAAGCAGCTTCTTCCGGAAAATCCAGAAGCGATGGCGCGAGTCCTGGAAGCTGTGGACTACATCGTTGCAACCGTTCACATGCAGGGCTTCTCCCGCATTTTTCGACCCGTCAACTTCTCCCCGAACGAGGCCGATCACGAAGCGGTCAAGGCCAAAGGCCGCGAGATCTTCGAGAAGGGGCTCGGGGTGATGAACAAGGCGCTGGAGGGTCGAGAGTACCTCGTAGGCAGCTTCTCCATCGCGGACGCCGCTCTCTTCTACGTCGAATTTTGGGGAGCAGATCGCCTGGGAATGACCCTCCCGTCGAACTGTGCCGCCCACTACGCGCGAATGAAGGCTCGTCCGGCGGTTCAGAAAGTGCTTCAGGCAGAGGGATTTGCGACGAACTGACGGGCTCCGCCGCGCGCAAGCCCTTTGAACCCGTCCCGATGGCTTGAACCCCGAGCGCTCCCGCCGCGGGCATCGATCAGGTGTGTCGCAAGCGCGACCGCGCCGGTGCTCAAGCTGGTCGCTCTCTTTGGCGGGGACCACGCAGCTCGCGCGGAACCAGGCGGTCGACGAAGCGGCGAGAGGCGCGGTTCGGGTCGAAAAGCCGGTCGGCATGTCTCGTCGAGGGCCGGATCCGTCAAAGCGGACGCTTCGACACGAGGACGCCCTATCCATCGTCCTGGAAGCGGTCCCGCATCCTCACGATGAGGCTCTCGAGGTTCGCGACGGCCAGCTCGAGCAGTGTGGGCTTGGACTGGCCGAGTTGGGCGACCCCGATCTCCAAAGTCGCGTCGCGGGTGCTCGACGCCGACACCTGTATCCGGTCGTGAGGCGTCCCAAAACCATCCAGAAGGTCCGCGAGGGCCGCCATCCTGGCCGATAAAACGTGCCGGACCGGCTCCGCCGGATCGTCCACGCTCATCATGGCGAGCACGCGCATGCGTGACAGCAGGCTCACAGGATCCCCCAGGCTCGATAGCGTCCTCGCCCGGTGAGCTCACGCAGACCGAGCTCGGCCACGAGGGTCTGGGCGGCACGCGGGGAGACGCCGAGCGCATCCGCGACGGTGGTCGTGGAGACCAGGGGCCGGGCGAGCACGAGGTCGATGAGGCGGGGCAGGCTGGAACTCCCCCGTCTCCCTCTCACCTTCGCCTGCAGGACCTCGCGCGCCAGCATCCATCGATCGTGATCTCTCATGCCCTGCTCGGCACCCGCGGTGACGGCGCTGAGGACAGCGAGCCAGCGGATCGCGCACGAGGCAGCGGTCGCGCGGCACGCGGCGCAGGGCGCTGGCGAGGGCGGGCAGGTGGTGTCGGGCCTTGTCGCGGGCGCGCAGGAGATCGGCGGCGAGGAGCGGCCCGAGCCAGGCGCGGTGCTGGAGCGGCTCGAGGGCGGTCCAGGCATCGACCGCGATGGTGGCGGCGAGGACGGGCGGCAGGACGCGGGTGTCGGCGACGGCGTGGCGCCAGGCGGCGAGGCGGTCGGTCTCGCCCCAGGCCGGATCGTAGACGAGCGGCGACTTCTCCCGCACCGCGCCGGTGTCGGCGAGGAGGCGGCTCGATCGGGCGATCAGGGCATCGATGTCGGCGAGCTCGGCGGAAAAGGTGTCATCAACGTCCGCGAGATCTCCCTCCCCGTCGGCGCCGTCGACCGGCAGCACGGCTGGTGCCGGTGCTTCGCCCTGATCTTTGGCACCATCCAGATCCTCGGATAGGGCGGCGAGGCCGGCGGGACTGGTGGCCCATCCGGGGTCGGCGGCGGCGATACGGCGGCGGGTCCGCAGGACGGCGTGGGCGCGGGTGAGTTCCTGGGTGGGGGCGTGCCGGTCGCGCCCGGCGTCGTGGAGGACGAGGTCTTCGAGGAGCACGAGGTCGCCTTGAAGGGCAAGGCTGGCGCAGGCGTCGGCGAAGGCAGTGCGGGCGCCCCAGCCCTGGCGGATGGGGCTGGTGGCGAGGCGCTCGTCGAGACGGGCGAGGGCGTCCTCGGCAGCGGTGAGCGACGTGGCGAGGGCGGCCCAGGGGAGCGGCTCGGGCAGGCAATAAACCATTGCTAGGGTTGTATCAGTACACCGTGACGGAAGCGATCACGCGCTTCGCTTCGCGCACCTGTACGAGCGTGCGAGTGGCATATTGACCATTGATAATGTCTCCTTATCGATGGTGATGGACGCGAAGCCGGAAAACGGGTTGAATGGGCATCCCGCTGCATTCTTCACCCTCCTCGGCCATGCCCGATCCCTCCCCTGCCCTCCTCCCGGATCCGACCCTCGCCCGGGAGCGCGACTTGGACGCGTTGGCAGGTCTCTTGCCCTTCGATGCCCGCGAGCGCCTGGCCTCCCTCCTCACCGACGAGGACGCCGCCACCCTCAAGCACCTCGCCCGCTCCGGCATGGGCGCCAACACCCTCCGGGCGCTCGCCTCCGACCTCGGCTACCTCGAGGCCTGGTGCCTGGCTGCCACCGGCCATCCCCTACCCTGGCCCAGCACCGAGACGCTGGCGCTGAAGTTCGTCGCCCATCACCTCTGGGATCCGGCCGAGCGCGAGAGCGATCCCCGTCATGGCATGCCCAGCGCCGTCGAGGATGATCTGAGAGCTCGCGGCCTGCTGCGAGTCGCCGGACCGCACGCGGTCTCGACCGTGCGTCGGCGTCTCGCCCACTGGTCGACCCTGCACCGCTTCCGCGGGGTCGAAGGTCCCTTCAAGGCTCCGCGTCTGCGCACCGCCCTGTCGTTGGCCGTGCGGGCGAACCGGCGGCCTCGCACGCGTAAGAGTCAGCGGGCGGTCACCGCCGCGGTGATCGAGAAGTTGCTCACCACCTGCCTGTACGAGCATCGGCTGGTCGACGTGCGCGACCGGGCACTGCTGCTGGTCGCCTTCGCGTCCGGCGGGCGCCGGCGGGCCGAGGTGGCTGGCTTGCGGGTGGAGGACCTCGTTCGCGATGCGCCCGTGCCGCGCGATCCGGCCGATCCGGACAGCCCGAAGGTGCCGAAATTCACGATCCGGCTCGGGCGTACCAAGACCACGACGGCCGAGGACGATGCCCGGGTGGTGGTGATCGGGCGCGCGGCCACCGCTCTGCTCGACTGGCTGGTGCTCGCGAAGATCGAGAGCGGGGCGGTGTTTCGGCGCATCGACCGTTGGGGCCGGCTCGGCGCGACGGCGCTCGATCCGCAGAGCGTGAATGCGATACTGAAAGCGCGCTGCGCCCGGGCGGGGCTCGACCCCACCCTGTTCTCAGCTCACGGCTTACGATCAGGGTTCATGACCGAGGCTGGCAAGCAGGGCGTGCCGCTGCCGGAGGCGATGCAGTTCTCGCAGCACCGCTCGGTGCAGCAGGCAGCGCGCTACTACAACGAAGCCGAGATCGACAAAGGCAAAGCCGTGCGGTTGATCGGATGAGGCGAGCACCAGCAAAAGTCCGGCAGAAGCCTGCTGGGCGCTTTCACACCAGATGAACGCAGTGTGAGATGGATGGATAGTAGTCGCAGATCTGCCTCAGGACCGACGATCGGCACGTGATGGCGCCGCGCCTGACGGCTCAGGATCGAACCTCGCGATCCTGCGACTGCGCTCCCAGACTTCGGCGATCAGTGTGCCAGAAAGCGCGCGAGCACCAGCGGCATCTTCGTCGTCGCTTCTCGCATGAATGATGTGATCCGCAAAAATCTGCTCGTCGGTCCAGATCAGACAGGCCTGATGATTTGGCATATCTTTATGCACAGATTTGCAAAAACTCAACATACTGGGATTCGACTTGCAACATCAGCCCATAATTAGAGAGAGCACATATCGCCTTGCCACCCAATGATACGGTTTTAGAGCGCCTAACAGAACCGGTGGATCTGGTTGAGGGTGATGATGCTGGCTTGGAGGACCGTGAAGGCCTCGTAGATGTCGGCACGGCGTTCGGAGCGGACGGGCAAGCGGCGGGCGCGGTTGAACCAGGCGTGGCTGCGCTCAACGACCCAGCGATGCCGCCCCAGCCTGTCGCTACTCTCGATGCCACGTCGGGCAATCCGCGACGTGATCCCGCGCGCCCGGCACTCCCGCCGCCGCGCTCTCGCATCGTAGGCCTTGTCGGCGTGCAGCTTGTCGGGCCGCCGGCGCGGGCGCCCACGCCGCCCGCTGCGCAAAGGTGGGATGGCATCCAGCGTCGGAGCCATCAGCGGGCTGTCGTGGCAGTTGGCACCTGTCAGGACGAGGCCGAACGGCGTGCCGCGCGCATCGGTGACGAGGTGGCGCTTGGTCCCCGCCTTGCCCCGGTCCGTCGGGTTCGGGCCGGGGTCGTGTCCCTGGAGGTGGTGTAGCTCGCCGGTAGCGGGAGAGCCCGCCTGCGCGCCCTTCCCAGCGCTGTGGCAGGCGGGATCTCTCGCGGGGTGGTCATCGGCGGTTGCCGGGTAGGGTCGGG
>JAEWKL010000360.1 GCA_023386115.1 Pseudomonadota bacterium | reverse complement strand
ACGATCAAACAGGCACCAGACTCATTGGGGTGAGCCGTCATGCAGAGCCGGGGGCCGGTGATAGCCGCACGGGTCTTGACGATAACCGGGAGCCCGCACGAGATCGTCGGGTCCCGCTACCGCTCAGAATCCGCCCGTGTTCCCGGCACGATTGCCGAGCAAGCCTGCCGGACTCGTCGCGGAGAACGTTGAAGAAAGTGCGCCGGGCGCTCGGCCGGATGTTGATGGGGACGGTGGGCGCGATCGTCGTCCGGATGATGATCACGACGAATCGCTGATCGTCTTGGGGGCGATCGTGATGATGCTCCCCGACCGTCCTGCCCGACGATGCCGACGTCGGCCCTCCCGCCGCCGGTCGTCGGCCATGCTCGTCGGGCTGATCATGGAGCCGGAGGATCGGCGCCGACTGTGGGCCCCCAACGATTATTGGCACCTGAGCCGTGCGATGAAGGACCGTGGCGAGGAACGGGTAGCCAGATCTCAGCCCGGCGATCCGCACCGCCTCATCGAGGTTGACGACATCGTCCCCGAGAGGGGAGAGAGGACGTTCGCGAGGCGGTCGGTGTTTGACGTCGATGCCCCTGATCAAGGAATCAGCCCGACCATAATCAACCGGGTCTACCCCGACGCGCTCGCTCAGCATCGCCGCGGGCGCGGCTCAGACAGGAGAGCGCAACCGTGACGCCGAACGCGCAGGCGCGTCGGGGAGACGGTTGTACGGCCAGAGTACTGTGACCACACGGGGTGTGCAGCCAGAGTTCTCGGAAGGGGACGCTCCAGAGGTCAACACATTGATGTAGTGGAGCTTTCTCCGCTAAACAAGAAAATCACAGGAACTTAAAATCTTGCGACCTCTGGTCGTGCGGGTTCGAGTCCCGCCGTCCGCACCAAAGTCTTGAATTCGTCAGTATCGTCAGCAACATACTGCCACTGTGATGGTTTTATACCGCCGCGCTTAGGTTTTGACTCGTAGCGGGTTTTCATTGGCGCGTGCGTGTGATTCGCTGCTGCCCTTCACCGGGGAGGAGCCTGTGACGCGTGCCGTCGAGATCCGGACCGACATCGCTACGGCCGCCGACCTGCGACGGCAGGCCAAGCGGGAGCTGCGTCGGCGGACCGCTTTGCGCCTGCTGGCGGTGGCCAACGCCCTCGACGGCATGAGCCGGGCGGAAGCGGCGCGAGCAGCGGGCATCGAGCGACAGGCGCTGTGCGACGCCGTCAAGCGCTTCAACGCCGAGGGGCTGGCCGGCTTGGTCGACCGCCCGCCCGGCCGCCGGCCAGAGCGTCTGAGCGAGGGCGAGCAGGCGGTGCTGGTCCACCGTATCCTGCGGGGGCCCGATCCCGACCGGGGCGAGCCCGCCAGCTGGACCCTGCCGGACCTGTGCCGCTTCATCGAGGCCCGCTTCGGCACGACCATGCTGCCCCAATCGATGTCGCGCCTGGTGCGCCGGCTGGGCTTGTCGAAGCAGAAGACCTGCCCGGTTCACCCGCAACGCGACGCCAAGGCTGCGGCAGCCTTCGTAAAAAGGGGCTCCGCGCGGCGCTGACGAGCGTTGCCGAGGCCCATCCCGGCCAGCCGGTCCGCCCCTTCTTCATGGACGAAGCCCGGGTCGGGCAGAAGGGGCGTAGCGGCCGTCGCTGGTGGATGCGCGGCCAGCGTCCGGCGGGACGCTGCGACGGCCACTTCCAGTCCGCCTACATCTTCGCCACCGTCGAGCCGCAGACCGGCTCGGCGTTCGGTCTGGTGCTGCCGCACGTCTCGACCGAGGCGATGAGCCTGTTCCTGGCGCAGTTCGCGGCCACGCTCGAGCCGGACACGCAGGCCGTCGTGGTACTGGACGGGGCAGGCTGGCACATCGCCAAGGATCTGCGCGCCCCCGACACCGTGACGCTGGTGCGGCTGCCCGCCGACAGCCCCGAGCTCAATCCGGTCGAACCGATCTGGCTGTACCTGCGCCAGCGCTTCCTCTCGGCACGCGTGTTCCCCGACTACGAGGCGATCCTCGACGCCTGCTGCACCGCCTGGAACACACTCACCGCTGAGCCAGAGCGCGTCCGCTCCATCGCCAACTTCAAATACATCGCACGCGTCAATGCTTAAGCGCGGTGGTATGACTTACCTTGAATCCTAGCGTCGGTTACGGATTGCTGCGACGTCTGCGGCCCTTCGGAGAAGGAGGAGGCGGAAGGCGACGAGGTGCAGTCCGGCGAGGGTGGTGGGCAGGCGTTCGTCGTCGCGGGCCAGGCGGCGGACGCGCGCCATCCGGGCGAAGGCGCGCTCGCCTACCCACCGGCGTGGCAGCAGGACGAAGCCGCGCTTGGCCTCGGGCAGCGTTACCCCCTCCAACCATCCACCTATCCGTTAGAAAGTAGACAAAGAAGGCGCCCACGCCGAAGCTGTGATCGTGGTGGAGGTGACTGGCGTGGGCGCACCCCTCATCTCGAGGTCGGCAGCATAAGCCTATCGGAGGTGGGCGGGTTGCGCACACCCCCGATTGGATCAAAGCTCGTCATTTCTGGAATGGGGATCAGGCAGCCGGTGCTAGCAGGATCGCCGTCTTCACCGCGTTTCGCCGCCGGGCCGAGTTCGCGCCGTCTACCGTCAGCTCCTCCGCCGGCCACTGGTGCGCCAGGGCGGCCGCGGCCACGTCGAGGCGCTCGCCGTCGATCTCCAGCACCGCTGACTTCGACGGTCGGCGAGGTAGGCCGCGATCGCCGCGTCGAGCGCATCGTCGGTGATGAGCTTCGCCTTGTAACGCTCGCCCACCTTGGGGATGGTCGCCATGTCGTAGCCCCTCCATCCCAAGGCCTGCGCCGGGCAACTCGCGGTGAACGCGCCGGGCTCCAGGACTGAACCGGTCCAGGGCGTGAGTCGCCCCGGGCGCAGCAGCATGTCGCTCATGACGCTGGGGCGGCCGCGACTGCGCGACCCGCAACGACCGGTCGCGTTCGAACCCGGCGAGAGACCGGCGAGTTGCTCTGCGGGGGAGCCTCGTCCCACGTGGTTCAGCATCAGGTTGCGGGGCGATCCTCGGCCTTGCCGCACGAGCGAGGAAGCCGATCGTTCGTCGTGCCCCGGTCTCTGTTGGGCGTCCAGCCGGTGCCGATGCGCCAGGGCCTCATGCGGTGGGAGAGGCCAGGGCGCCATCGGTGTCACACGTGCCCGGGTGCCCAGAGGCAGCCCGAGGCCGGCGACGCGGTGACCGGTCGCCGAGATTGCGCACCTCAGACCAGGTAGTCGTGGAAGGTCAAGTGGGCGGTGCCGTTCGACGTCAGGTCGTGCTGGAAACCGCCCACGTCCTGGCCGTCATAGGTGGCACCGCCCACGTACAGGTTGCGGTCCGCGGCTGCCGTCCCGCCCCAGGCGTCGTTGAGGAAGCCCACCGCGACGTCGTGGTCGCCGGCTCCCCAATCGCCACGCACCAAGACCAGGTCGGACTGGCCGGCCGCGTGCGACGCGTGGGCGGTCTGAACGCCGCCGACCTGGTGGCCGTCGACCGAGAGCGTATACTGCGCGTCACCCTGGTAGGCGTCCTGGCTGATCTTGAGCAGCAGCTGGTCCGCCCCGCTGCCCAGGGTCGTGGTCACGGGGGTGGGTGTCGTCGGGGTCGGCGTGGGAGCCGGTATCGGGGCCGGTAAGGTCGAACCGCCTCCGCCCGGGGTGGCAGCCGAGTTGTTGGTCACGAGCTCGATGTGGTCACGGATCGCCTGCATGTCGGTGCGCAGATGATCGATCTGCTGCTCGGTCGCGCCGGTCTCCACGTAGCCCATCTGGATCGTGCCGGGTCCGACCGTGTCGGTGACGTAGCCGCCGTAGTTCTGGTACGCCTTGGCCAGCGCCATGCCCTCGGCGGTCTTGATACCGATCGTGTTCAGGTCGACGTCCTTGGGGATCGCGAACAGCGAGCCCAACGGCACGTTGCCGGTGTAGAGCGAGCCGCTGTTGCCGTCGGCGGTCGTCGCCGGCCAGACGTAGGGCGTGCTGGCGGTGCCGGCCTGCGTGGTCGAGATCGCCATCGCGACCGCGTGGTCGATCGTGAGCGCGTCGAGGTCGTGCTTCTGGATCAGGCCGCCCAACAGCGACATGCCGGCGGCCCGGATGCCTTCGTGCGCGCCCGGCGTGTCGGCGATGCCGTCGCCCGTCACGGTGTTCTCGGCGACGTACTGGGCGTGGTAGCTGTTGGTGCCCTGCTTCAGGCCGAGCCAGGTCTCGAGGTAGTGCTGGCCGTCCTCCGAGACGATGATGGCCCAGCCGTCGCCGGTATGAAACTGCAGGTTGGCCGGCGTGTGCATCTGGAATGTGCCGTTGGTGACGGCGCCGCCGAGCGTCCAATCCGCATTGGTCGAGCGGCCGGTATAGCTCCAGGTCGCCATCGGGTCCGAGGCGGAGGCCTGGTAGATGGGGGTCGCGTCGTCGCCGATCCAAGTGGTCACGCCAGCCTTGTTCTGGATCGTGTTGGTTTGGGCGCCGGATTCCGGCTGATACGTCGCGTTGCTCCCGATGGGCGTGTTCCAGATGCTGCTCGGCGCAAATGGTTGCGCGACGGTCTGATAAGCCATGGATCGCCCTCCAATATCACTGGATTGTAGTCGGATCCGCCGGATCTGCGGACGCCGCGACGCGGGAGCTGATCACGCGAAGACGAGCATGATCATGTGTGCTCTGTTGGATGCGCGGAGCTGAACCTTAAGAACGATATCCTATGTGTCAAGCGGTCAATCGGTGCTTTAATCTCATATCAATGCTGGTATAACAATAAAATACATTGCTAAATGCATCTTTTTCTGAAGAAAGATCAATCCAGGCCGCATGAAAGCGCCTGACGTGCGAGAGGTTGATGTCGGGCTGGCTTGACAGGCGAGGACTCGGCGTTCTCCCTGAACATCACGCGGAGCTGCCAGCTGCGGGTTTGATCCGCGACAACGACAGCCATATCGACTTCACAGGACGCGATCAGCTTTATAGGTTTAAAATGGCAATACGCTCTCATGGAAGGCAAGCATGTCACAGATTTTTCTGACAAAGGTCGTAATTGAACAAACTCAAGAGTAATATCAGTTATTCGTGTATATAAATCTAGTTAATGCACATTTCAATGCGAAATTTATATTGATAATATTGCTAAGATTTGTGCTTAAGTATTAAAGTTAACACAGAGAATGTTGACGATCAATGAATAGATTGCGCCGCATGCCCATCATTATTGGCTCTCGATGCTAATTTCATGCGAAGCCGCTCACACGCTGCTCCGGGATGAGGTCGATTTCAGACACATCTATACTGAACCGCGCGAACAGTCGCAGCGTGTCTCACCCCGCGCCGTGGGCCTGCATGCGGCCATCGCTCCATGAACTTGCCGCAGCGCCGATGCGTCTCGGCCCATTCGTCCGGGCGGAGGCCGGGACAGGGAGGAACGCCGGGCGACACGCCCGCGAGGCCGCGGGACCATTCGAGGACGGTGTCAGGGATGGGTGAGGTCATCCCCTGCCCTATCCTTCCGGCAGCGCGGCGGCGAGGCGGTCTGCAGCCCCGATCAGCATCCGATCCCGCGCTCCACTTGCCCGGTCGAGGTCGTCGGGCACGATCCGGCGGACGCGCTCCGGGAAGGTCGCCTTGCGCTCACGCCAGAGCCGCAGGGCCTCGGTCCCCGGGAAAGCTCGCGTCGCAGGCTGGTACGATCCTACGATGGTGCGTCGACAACCGCGGGCTCACCGAATCACTCGTGAAGGCGCCGTTCTAAACCTTTGATCCGGAATCGTGGTCTTGCCGGCGATGGTACTGACGCCATCACTGGGCCTGCGCATCGATCGGTAGGGGATGGACTTGGCGGGGATAATGTCCAAGAAATAAAAAGCTTCGCCGGCGCCGTCGAACGGGTCGGTTCGAGGGCGCAGGCGGTATCACTTCTGCAATCACTTCCCGCTCGGCGGTGCAGGCTCGTCCCTCGGAGGATGGCCGAACATCGCCTTGTAAGCGCGGCTGAACGCGGCTTCGGACACATAGCCGACGCGGAGCGCGACCTCGCCGACACGTGCCTCGCGGGCGACCAGCATGTCCCGGGCCAGCGTGAGCCGCCACTCGTTCTGGTAGCGCAGGGGCGAGCGTCCGACGAGAGCGGTGAATCGCTCGCAGAAGCTCGACCGGGACATGCCGGCTATGTCGGCCAAGGCCTCGACGCCCCAGCGCGGCAGCGGGCGCGCGTGCATGACCTTCAGCGCTCGGGCGATGCGGGCGTCGGACAGCCCTCCCAGCCATCCGGTGGTGTGCCCACGCTGCACCCAGGTCCGCAGGGCGCGAATCACGATGACATCGATGATCCGTGAGATCATCAGGGCCGCCCCGGGCTCCTCGTCGGTCACCTCGACCATCAGGAAGGGGACGATGCCGTCGAGCCACCCAGATCCTTCGGCGCGCCGGATGTGGATGCGCCCGGGCAGGGCCGAGATCATGCCGCGAAGACCATGGGGATCGAACCAGAACCGGCAAACGATCACCGATGCGTGCGAGGCGGAGGCCACCAGCCTGGATCCTCCGAGCCCGCGGGGCAGAAGCACGAGATCGCCCCTGTCGATCACGTTGCGCGTCCCGGCATCGTCCTCGACGTCGAGCGAGCCGTCGGCGACCACCAGGACATAGGCGGCCCCGGCTTCCAGGTCCAAGCTCTTCGAGCAAGCGACGTCGTGTGACCGGACATGGTCCCCGGTGAGCCGGATCTGCGCCAGCACGTGCGAGAGCAGGTCGCCGGAGACCGAGCCCGGTCCGCCGTCCGGAAGAACGGTCAAGTTTTCCAGTGATCCGGTCATGGGTGCGATCGGCGTCCGATTGTAGACGTACCTTCTGACGTGGCGCGTATCTCTTTGAAACAACGCCGTTTTCACGATGGCCGACATTCGCGTCGCCGAGTCCGCCGCGTGATCGCCCGTCGCTCCGATCCTCCGCGCGCCACGCACCCGAAGGGAACGCCGATGACGACCGTCCAACAGCCTGGCCGTGAGACTTCGCGCTGGCTGAGATCGTATTACTTCCTCCGTGCCGGGGTGTCAGTCGGCTGGGTCGTTGCTGCCTGCATCATCGGAAAGGCCATGCCGCCGGCCGCGGCTGTCCTCCTGGTCGCCTATCCCGCTTGGGACGCCGTCGCCAACGTCATCGACGCGCGGCGCAGCGGCGGCGTGGCCGCCAATCCCAGCCAGGCCCTCAACGCGGCGGCCAGCACCGTCGTCGCGATCGCGATGGCGGTCGCGCTCGGCGGGGGCCTGCACGCGGTGCTGGCGGTGTTCGGGGTCTGGGCCATCCTCTCCGGTCTGCTACAGCTTGCGACAGGCGTGCGGCGCTGGCAGGCTGGTGCCCAATGGGCGATGGCGCTGAGCGGAGCCCAGTCGGCCCTCGCGGGCGCCCACTTCATCGCCAAGGCGAGCGGTGCCGCGACGCCCGGGATCACGGACATCGCACCCTACGCCGCGTTCGGCGCCTTCTACTTCCTGGTCTCGGCCGTGTGGTTGACCCTCGCGCAGGCGCGGAAAGACGCGACGGAACGGACCGCATGATCCTGCGCGGCGCCGGCGGAACGCGCGAACCCGCCTCGTTGGCCGCCGGCGGCCTCCAATCCCCCCGACAGAGGCAGCCTCCGAGCAGGACCGCCAGCCTACACCGTCACGCCCGTTCCCGGACTTCGCCGCCAGTGTCCGGTCGTTTTCCCTGGAACCGAGCCTGCGATGCGGAAGGACCGCAGGAGGTGGCATTCTGACTGTCCGATCTGGAATGCGCGCGGCGAAGCGGACCTTGTGCGCTGTGGGCCGCTTCGTCGTGCGTAGCCCGGGATCGTTCCGTAATCTGGAGACGGCATCGATGCGCCCTTCCTGGGGCCAGCCCATGACCCCGACGTGGTGGCGTACACCCCTCTCGGCATCATGCAGTCGCGTTCACGAGATGGTCCGATACGGTCGCAATGAACGCACGAAGACGCTGAAGACGCCGTAGGTCCCGGTGATATCCCATCCAGATGTCTCGCGCCGGCGGCGGCGTCGGTAGTTCCAGGTTGCGGAGCCCCGGGATCTGATTGCCGACCACGCGGGGCAGGACAGCGATGCCGACGCCTTGCCGGCACATGCGTCCCTGGACGTTGCGGTTGTTCGATCGCAGGACCGGCCTCGCATTGGGGAAACTCTCGACGAGCCACGCGATGTCAGGGAAATGGCCGGTGGATGTGTCATGCGTGATCAGCCGGTAACCGGTCCCGTCGCCATATTCGGGATCGGCCGCTTCCTCGGCGATGTAGACGCCGTATTCGAGCCTGAACAGCCGCCGCTGAACGACATCGGCCGTGTCGAACGGAACGATACGAAAAGCGACGTCGGCCTCTCGCTGGGCAAGGTTGAACAGGCGCGTGCCGGTCAGGATCTCGATATCGACATTGGGGTAGGCTTTCGAGAAATCCGCCAGGATCGGAGGGAGGACATAGGCCCCGAACCAGTCCGCTGACGAAATACGCAGACTGCCCTTGAGGTTCTGCTCCTGCCCGGCAAGCCGGCGCTGCATGGCCAGCGCGCCTTCTTCCATTTGCTCGGCCAGCGCGATGATCCCGTGGCCCTCGTCGGTCAGAACAAGACCGTCCGCCGTGCGCTGGAAGAGCGTGTGACCGATCGCCTGCTCGAGGGCGCGAAGGCGCCTGCCGACGGTCGGGTGGCTTGTCTGAAGAGAACGCGCGGCGCCGCCGAGCGTGCCGGATCGCGCAATGGCAAGAAAGATTCTGACGTCACTCCATTCCACCGCGACCGCCCCCACAAAATTGAACACCAAGAGTACAAATATGTCAGTTAACGAACAAATCTAAGCACCTAGACTCTCGCCAGCGTCCGGCGAAGCGTCGTTCTGTGGGATCCCCCAACCCGTGACGACGGCCGCTTGGGTGACCGCAGCTGTGCTCAAGGGAAGCTCGTCCGGATTGCGCGGAGCGATTCTTCGGGGTGGTCGCAGGATGCGGCGGCCAGCTCCGATGCCGGCGAACCAGGAATTCGAGGGTGATCACGATGCCGGTGAACGATGCGGGCGATGAACAACGTGCACTTCCCCCTCGTGCGGGAAGCTTACGGGCTGGTCAGCGACGGCGGATTGTCTCCGCAAGGTCATGGCCCCGAGCGACTCGCGGTTGCGCTCAGCGGGGAGCGCCCCGACGCTGGCCACCGGGTTCACGCCGTCGTTGGGGCTCTCCTGGTCATCGCCAGCAGCCAACTCATCGTCGCAGACCTCGACCTGACGCGCGCCGGGCAGCCTGCGTCTGATCCTGCGCCCCGCTCTCATCCGAACAACAGGAGATAGACCATGCAGATCGGATTGATCGGCCTCGGCAGTATGGGCACCGCAATGGCCCTGAACCTGGTGAAGGCCGGCCATGACGTGCGAGCCTGGAACCGGAGCAAGGTCGCCGAGGGAAGCGTTCCCGGGGTTACGCTGGTCCAACTCGCAGCGGATGCATTCGAGGCTGATGCAGTCTTCACCATGCTGGCCGACGACCTGGCCATTCGGACGGTGATTCTCGATGCCGGCTTGCTAGCGAGCGCACGACCCGGGCTGACCCATGTGGTCACATCGACGATCTCGGTGGCGTTCGCACGGGAACTGGAGCGCCTGCACGACGAGGCGGGCCTTGGCTACGTGTCCGCACCGGTCCTCGGTCGACCAAACGTCGCGGCGAGTGGCCAGCTCAACATCATGGCGGCCGGGAAGGCCGAAGCCGTCGCTGCAATCGAGCCGCTGCTCGCCCCCCTCAGCAAAAAGGTCTGGAAGTTGGGGGAGAGCCCCGCTCGGGCGAATGCGGCAAAGCTCGCCTGCAACATGATGATCGCCATGGCGATCGAGGCGATGGCCGAGGGTGTCGTGCTGACCGAGAGCGTCGGCCTCGACCGTGCGGATTTCTTTGAACTCATCCTGGGCACCCTGTTCGCGGGCCGAGCCTATGAGAGCTACAGCGCGCAGATCACGGAACGATCCTTCGAGCCGGGTTTCAAAGCCAAGCTCGCCCTCAAGGACATGCGCCTGGCGACTGAGGCCAGCAACGAGATCGGACGCACGCTCCCGATGCTTGACGCCGTCCGCGAGGGGCTCAGCAAAGCTGTCTCTGCGGGACTCGGGGAGAAGGACTGGTCGATTACGGCCGATATGACCGTTCGCGGCGGCGACAGCGTGGAGTCGTCAGACAACAAATCGGAGAAGAAGCCATGAAAACCTGGCTGATAACAGGCTGCTCGAGCGGCTTCGGCCAGCGCCTCGCCCTGGCCGCGGCACAGCGCGGCGACCAGGTCATCGCGACCGCTCGCAATGTCAACTCCCTCGAAGGGATGGCGGCACCCTTCGCCGGCCGCATGATCACGCTGCCGCTCGACGTGACGGATGCGGCGGCCGCCAGATCAGCGGTCAGCAAGGCAGTCGAGGCATTCGGCGGGTTTGACGTGCTCGTGAACAATGCCGGCTACGGATTGTACGGCGCGATCGAGGAAGGCACGGCTGAAGACTATCGGCCGATGTTCGAGGTGAATGTCTTCGGCCTGATCGAGACGACCAGAGCCGCTCTGCCCGTCCTGCGGCGCAAGGGCGGAACGATCGTCAACATGTCCTCCGGCGCCGGCATCGCGGGCGGTGGCGGAGGGGGCTACTACAATGCCGCCAAGTTCGCCGTGGAAGGCCTCTCCGAGGCGCTCGCGAGCGAGTTGGAACCCTTCGGCATCCGCGTGCTGATCGTCGAGCCTGGGCCGTTCCGCACCGATTTCCTCGGCCGCTCGATCACCATGGCTGCAACGGAGATGCCGGAATATGCGGCGAGTTCGCGCAAGCACTATCGCGAGACCAACGATGGCAACCAGGCCGGCGATCCCGGTAAGGCCGTTGCCGTGATCCTGCAGGCGGTCGACGCCGACGATGCTCCGCTTCATTTGCCACTCGGCCCGATCGCACACGCGATCGCCGAGCGGAAGCTGGCGGCGTTTCGCAGCGACATCGATGCCTGGCGCGAGATCTCGATCGCCACGGATTTCGATCGGCCCTGAGCGCCGGCCGCCAGCGCCGTTCTGACGCCAACATGACTGGAGTGCGATCATGATCGCCACTTTGCAGGGATTTACCCAGCAACTCGTACCGGTGAACGGCATCAAGCTCAACGCCGTCACCGGAGGCGCGGGCCCCCCGATCCTTCTGCTTCACGGCTGGCCTGAAACCTGGTGGGAATGGCACCATGTGATGCCGCTGCTGGCCGGGCAGTTCCGCGTGGTGGCCATCGATCTGCGCGGCGCAGGCTTCTCCGACTGTCCGCTCGACGGCTATGACAAGGCAACGATGGCGCGTGATGCGCATGAGGTCATGGTCGCCCTCGGGCATGGGCGCTACGCGGTGTGTGGGCACGACATCGGCGGCATGGTGGCGTTGCCGCAGGCGGCGATCTATCGGGAGGCGATCACGCATCTGGCCGTGCTCGACGTGCCGCTTCCCGGCTGGACCGGATGGGAGGCGACGATCGCGAGCCTCTGGCACTTTGGTTTCCACGCGAACCGGGATCTGCCCGAGCGCCTGATCCACGGCCGCGAGTATGACTATATTTCGATATTCATGGCTGAGCGGTTCTACGATCACGGCACCTTCAATCCGGCGGACATAGAGATCTACTCGAGGGCGATGGCGCTTCCCGGCCGCACGCGCGGCGGCATGGAATGGTATCGCACCCTCGCCGCCGATCATGCGGCTGCCCTCGAGTACAAGAAGCAACCGCTCGACATGCCGGTGCTTGGCTTAGGGGGAGATCAGCGCTTCGGGGCGCAGATGGTGCCGATGCTGCAAGAGTTCGCCAGCCATGTGACGGGCGGCTCCATTGCACGGTGCAGCCACTATGTCGCCGATGAGCGGCCACACGAGGTCGCGGCGGCTCTGATCGATTTCCTCAAGGCCAACTGAAACCCGGCTCCCGGGAGACATTGCGGGCCAAGCCGGTCGCACCTCTCCGGGCGAAGCCCGTTCCAGGGGTCACGACCGATCGACCCAGTCAAGAAAGGAAACTGCCATGTCCGCACCCGCCATTCGCGGCATCAATCACATCGGCATGACGGTGCCCGACATCGAAGCGGCGAAATCGTTCCTGGTGGAAGCCTTCGGCGGTCAGGTGATCTATCAATCCTTCGGACGACAGGATCCGCCGCGTCAGGGACCCGACTTCGAGCGGGCGGTCGGCGCATTCCCCGGAACGGTCGTTCGTGCCCAGGCAATGGTCAGGATCGGAACCGGACCCGACATCGAGCTGTTCGAGATGCATGGCCCCGAACAGTCCCGGCCGATCCGGGCCAGCGACTTCGGCATCACGCATTTCGCGCTATACACCGACGACATCGATGCGTCGGTCGAGCGCTTCGAGAGGGCTGGCGGCACGCCCCTGTCCGCGCCGCGCGCCATTCCCTACGCGACTGAGAAAGGTCCGGGAAACAAGGTCTGCTACTGCCGGATGCCTTGGGGCACGACCATGGAGTTCATCACCACACCGGACCGTATGGCCTATCATGACCAGACGGATCTGCGGAGATGGCAGGACGAGGACTGACCAGGGCCCGAAAAGGGATCCGCATCCGACCGGTCGCGGTGCGCGGCGGTCCGCCGAGGGAACGTCTGCAGCGTCATCCGCGCGTCCCGCTGGCCCGGCGGCACGCATGCGCCGGCTTGGAGGCGGGGACCACGACTGATCCGCTTGCCGGCCGACAGCATCCGGAGACCGCATCGGTCGCTCCGCGCACAATCCGGAGCAGGCCGGAGCGAGCCGGCGCATGTCGGCGACCGCGGCTTCGCATCATCGTCGACCAGACGACGACGTCGGCGACGAGTGTCGGCCCTCTCCGACGATTTCGGCAACGCCCCGACTGGCGCGGAACAGGGCCTCCCGAAGCCAGGTATGGGCCGGATCCTGCGTCCAGCGCTCGTGCCAAACCATCTGCACGGTCATCGGACGCGGGGTCCAGGGCGGCGTGGACGCGCGCGCCACGCCGGCTGCCTCGAAGCCTCGCGCCAGCGAGGCCGGGACGATCGCCACGCGGCGGGAATGCGCGATCAGGCTCGGCACCGCCAGGAAATGCGGCTGGAGGAGACTGAGGCGAGGCACCAGACCCACCGCCCTGAACGCCTGGTTGAGGGCGTCGCGGTCGAACATCTCGGTCTGCCGCGTCAGACCGCGCTCCGAGAGGCGTCCGTCCGGCAAGCCGTCTTCGCTCCCGCCGACGGTGACGACCACCAGCGGGTCGCGGGCCAGCGTGCGGATGTCGATCGCGCCTCCCGCGTCCGGATGATCGGACGCGGTGACGAGGACGTCGCGGTCCTCGAACAGGGTCCGGGCGTGCAGGCGGTGCGGGATCTGCGAGAAAAGGCCGACGGCAATGTCGATCTGGCCGAGGTCGACCTGCATGGTCAGGTCGATCCGCGTCGCGGGCCGGATCTGGATGGACGCCAGCGGCGCCTCCGTCTCGACGATCCCGACCAGGGCCGGGGCCACGACGGCCGTGATGTGATCGGTCGCGGCGAGCCGGAACTGTCGCGTCGAACTCGCCGGGTCGAAGCATTGCGGGCCGATCGCCCCTTCGATCGCCGTGAGGGCGTCGCGCACCTGCACGGCGATGGCCAGCGCCCGCGGGGTCGGCTCCATGCCCTGCGCCGTCCGCACGAAGAGGTCGTCGCCGATCAGCGTGCGCAGACGGCGCAGGCCGTGGCTCACCGCCGACTGGCTCAAGCCCAGGGACTGGCCGGCCCGCGCGACGTGGCGCTCGCGCATCACCGCGTCGAAGAGCCGGATCAGGTTCAGGTCGAGCCGGTTCAGGATGCTCGCCCGCGCCCCGGCCTTCCTCGCCATGACTGCCCCCCGTCCCGTTCGATGAATGCCAGTCATAATGAGATTGGCGAACCTGCACTTCCGCAAGAGCCTCCCGGCCAGGCATCGTTCCTCATCCTCGAAGGGAACGTGCCATGCCGGCTGCATTCGCCCACGCCCGACGCTTCCTCAAGGGGGGGGCCCTCGCTCTGACGGGCCTCTGGCTCGCCTTCTCGCCGGCCGCCGCGCAGGGCGGGCCACCGGGCGGGCCACCGGTGAAGATCGGGGTCCTCACGGATCTGTCCTCGCTCTACGCGGACAACGGTGGCCACGGCTCGGTCATCGCCGCGCGCATGGCGGTCGAGGATTTCGGCGGCCGCGTCCTCGGGCGCCCGATCGAGGTGGTCGCCGCCGACCACCAGAACAAGACGGATGTCGGCGCCGCGCTCGCGCGCCGCTGGCTCGATGCGGACGACGTCAAGGTCATCGTCGACGTGCCCAACTCCGCCATTGCGCTGGCGGTGCAGGACATCACCCGCGAGCGCGGCCGGATCTTCCTCGCCTCGGGGGCGGCGACCTCGCGGCTCACCGGCGATGCCTGCTCGCCCACCGGCATCCACTGGACCTACGACACCTACGCCCTGGCCCAGGGAACCGCGCGGGCCGTGACGCGGCGCGGCGGGACATCCTGGTACTTCGTCACGGCCGACTACGCGCTCGGGACGCAGCTCGAGGAGGACGGCCGGCATGTGATCCAGGCGGCGGGCGGTCGCGTTCTCGGCTCGGTGCGCCATCCGATCGGCAGTGCGGATTTCTCTTCCTACCTCCTGCAGGCGCAGGGCTCGGGGGCGCAGGTCGTCGGGCTGGCAGATGCGGGCGGCGACCTCATCCTGGCGCTCAAGCAGGCGGCCGAGTTCGGGATCGTGCAGTCGGGCCAGACCCTGGCGGGCCTGCTCGTCTTCATTGCCGACATCCACGGTCTCGGCCTGGCGGCGGCGCAGGGCCTGATCCTGAGCACCGCCTTCTATTGGGACCTGAACGACGAGACCCGGGCCTGGTCGCAGCGCTTCGTCGCGCGCACCAACAAGGTGCCGACCATGATCCATGCCGGCACCTACGGCGCGGTGACGCACTACCTCAAGGCGATGGCCGCCGTGAACACGGATGACGGCCCTGCCGTCGCGGCGCAGATGCGCCGGATGCCGGTCAACGACGTCATGACCCGCAACGGCCGCATCCGCGAGGACGGGCGCCTCGTCCGCGACATCCACCTGATGCAGGTCAAGGCGCCGTCCGAGAGCAAGGGACGCTTCGACTACTACAAGCTCCTGGAGACGATCCCGGGCGAGGACGCGTTCCGGCCGCTCTCGGCCGGCAACTGCCCTCTGGTCAAACGGGGGTGAGCATGACGAACCCCGATCTCGTCCAGGCGTTGGACAGCGTCATGAAGGCACGCTACGCCAACCGCTTCTTCATCGACCGGCCCGTCCCTTACGAGACCCTCCACGCCATCCTGGAGGCCGCGCGTCACGCACCGAGCGGCGCCAACATCCAGCCCTGGCGCGTCCACGCCCTGGCCGGCGTCGCGAAGGCCCGGATCTGCGGCGACATCCTGGCAACGCACGCACGGGAGGCCGCGCAACATGCCTCCGAGTACACCTACTACGCGCCGGATCTTCCCGACCTGTACCAGGGTCGCAAGCAAGAATTCGGCCGGGTGTTCTACGGCGCGCTCGCCATCGCTCAGGACGACGCAGCCGGACGGGCCGCACAGACCGCCAAGAACTATCAGTTCTTCGGTGCGCCGGTCGGCTTGATCGTGACGATCGACCGGCGCCTGGAGACGGGCAGCTGGCTCGATCTCGGCATGTTCCTGCAGAACGTGATGCTGGCCGCCAAGGCGCGCGGGCTCGACACCTGCCCGCAGGAGACGCTGGCGAAGTACCACCGCGTGCTGCGCCGGCACCTGCCCATCGCCCCCGAGGACATCGTCGTGTGCGGCATGGCGCTCGGGTTCCACGACGCCGCCAAGGCCGCCCGGCGCGGTGTCATGGAGCGCGCGCCGGTCGAGGCATTCGCGCGCTTTCACGGTTTCGAAGCGCCGTCGGCGCGTGACAAGGGAGAATGAGATGGACGGACGCGAGCAGCTGATCGAGCGGAGCATTCCCTTCCTCGACGAGGTGAAGAACATGACCGCTGGCCCTGAGGTGGAGCGCTGGCTCAACGAGACCTACGGACCCGGCAGCGCCCTCTACGAGGACCTGTCGCGGCTCATCAGGCAGGGGGTCGAGGAGGGCTGGGCGGCGAACATCGAGGTGGGCGGGCGCCGCTACCGCCGTAGCCGGCTGTGCGATCCGACGGAGCGGACGCTGAACTTCAGCATCACCGCGGTCTACATGGACAGCGAGGGCGGCCGGGTGGTCATCGACGACCACGACGAGGAGCCGGGCGACGCACAGGCGAGCTTCCGCGGCGACTACCACGGCCACCCCTACGGCGAGCTGAACATGGTGGTGCCGCTCGACGAGACGGCCGAGCTCGCCGGGCCGAGCGGCTGGTGCCACGCCGGCTGGACGGCGCCGGCGCCGGGCAGCCATCATTATCCCGAGGTCAAGGGCGGTGCACTCATCGCCCTGTTCTTCCTGCCTGCCGGACGCATCTCCTACGACGTGAAGCCGCCGGTCGAAGAGGAGACACGGCCGGTTCAACCGTAAGGGATGGCGGGGCTTGCGGGCTCGCATCGGGTGTGATCCCGCGCCTTCAACATAGGTCGATCCGGCTGCTCCGCACGCGCCTTGAGAGCCGGATCGATGCGATTGCATCAGAATCATATTCGAGTCTTTACGCCGGTCGCATCAATCAATATTATCATATATATAACTAAATAAATGACGTTCTTGCTTGAATGTTGCAACGATTTCATCGGCGACGGGGCGAAATCGCTTGGTCGTCCCTGTTGCGCCTGCGGATCAGCAGAAAGCCGTCATTGTTGGGAGGTATCGGTCCCAGATCACAGATCCTCAGGAGCGGGTCGCTGCGGCCGACGGCATGGGGGAGGAGCGCCAGTCCGGCGCCCGATCTCGCGGCGATCGACTGCGCGAAGTCCCGACCGGCGAGATCGTGCACGTCGATGATGGCACGCCTCCGCACGATCGCACCCCGAGCCCGAACGAGAGCGGAGAGCGGCAGGCCGACCAATCCCGTCCGGCGTCGGTTGACACGGTCCCGTTTCATGTAACATCATTCGTTGCATGAGACGGGACAGCAGGTTGTCGGGCGTGCTGCACGTCCTCCTCCACATGGCCGAGGCCGACGGTCCGGTGACGTCCGAGCGGCTGGCTGCCGCGATGGGAACGAACCCGGTCGTCGTGCGCCGGACGATGGCGGGCCTGCGCAACCTGGGGCTCGTCGCCTCCGGGAAGGGGCACGGTGGCGGCTGGACCATCGCCCGCGATCTCGACCAGGTGACCCTCTACGACGTCTATGTCGCGCTCGGCTCGCCGGACGTCTTCGCGATGGGTCACCGGAGCGAAGAGCCGGCCTGCCTCGTCGAGCAGGCAGTCAACGCCGCTCTCGCGGACGCCTTCCGGGATGCCGAGGCCCTGCTGCTCTCGCGGCTGGGCGACGTCACGCTGGGCCGTCTCAGTGCCGATTTTCATGCGCGCTTGGCCAAGCGCGGACCGTGCGGGCAGGAGGCCCCATCCGATGACGCATAGCGCGCAGCCTGAACCGATGAATTTCGTGGCTGCCTTTTCGGATCCGGAGGCCGCTGCACGGTATGCCGACGGACCGCGCCGCTTCGTGCCGGGCTTCGAGGCGCTGCACAGGATGACCGGCATCCTGCTGGCCGAGCACGCACCGGCCGATGCGCGAGTCCTGGTACTCGGGGCCGGAGGGGGACTGGAACTGCGGGCGCTGGCCGAGGCGCATCCTGGCTGGACCTTTGTCGGTGTCGATCCCGCCCGGGAAATGCTGCGTCAGGCCGAGCGCACGCTCGGGCCGCTGAAGGACCGGGTGGCCCTCGTCGAGGGCTACATCGACGACGCGCCCGACGGCCCCTTCGATGCGGCGACCTGCTTGCTCACGCTGCACTTCCTCGATGCGTCGGCGCGCCAGGATACCGTCCGCGCCATCCACCGGCGCCTGAAGCCGGGCGCCCCGTTCGTGGCCGCGCATGGGAGCTTCCCGCAGGACGGCAGCCGGTCGCAATGGCTCGCGCGATATGAGGCCTATGCGGTCGCCTCCGGCGCCGATCGCGTTCAGGCAGCGAAGGCTCGGGTTGCCGTGGATGGCCACCTACCCACGCTCGCGCCGGAGGAGGACGCCGCCATCTTGCGGGCGGGCGGCTTTCGGGAGGTCGACCTGTTCTTCGCGGCCTTCACATGGCGAGGCTGGACGGGACGTGCTTGAGGGAAGGCCGTCGCGACGCCACGTCGGCGGGAGCCATGCCGTCCCGTTGCCGCCGGCGGCGCCGCGCCGCGGCGATGCGCGGCCCGGTGGCGGCCCTTCGGGAGACGGCGGCCGGAACTCGTTCGCACGGCCGTTGTCGTCTTCCGTGGGGACGGACCCTTGATAACAGCGACGCTTTCGTCGGACACACCGCAGGCAGGCGGGCATCGCCCGCGCCTCACCGGACGCCGACGCCGAGAAGCTGGTCGATGGTGCCCGACGAAGCAGCAAGGTCGGCGCTCGCCCCGGCCCATGCGATGCGGCCGCGCTCGATGACGATCGCCTGCTCGGCGAAGGCGAGGGCGCGCCCGATCTGCTGCTCGACGAGCAGGATCGTCGTCTCCCCCGACAGCGCGAGACCCGAGATCGCCTCCATCAGTTCGTCGCAGATCACCGGCGCCAATCCCTCCAGCGGCTCGTCGAGCAGCAGCACGCGCGGCTGCCCGAGAAGGGTTCTGGCGAGGGAGAGCATCTGCTGCTCGCCGCCCGAGAGCTGGTGCCCGGCGTTGCGCCGCCGCTCGGCCAACCGGGGAAACAGCCGGTAGGCCTCCGCCAAAGCCGCGCGGGGACGCCCCTTCAGGCCGGTCGCGAGATTCTCCTCCACGGTGAGCGAGCCGAAGATGTCGCGGGTCTGCGGCACGTAGCCGAGGCCGAGCGCCGCCCGTGCCGAGGGCCTGAGGCCGCCGAGTTCGTGGGCATCGAGGCGGATCGAGCCGCGGCTCTGCGTCGTCCGGCCCATGAGCGTGGCGAGCAGGGTGGTCTTGCCGACCCCGTTGCGGCCGAGCACGGCGAGCCGCGCCCCGGCGGCGACCGAGAGGTCCAGCCCGTCGATCACCCGGGTCGGCCCGTACCCGGCGGAGAGGCCCGCGATCTCAAGCGCTGCGGCGGTCATCGGCGTAGCTTCCCAGATAGGCGCGGCGCACCTCCGCGTTCCGGCGCACCTCCTCCGCATTCCCTTCGAAGATCAGGCGGCCCGCCGCCAGCACGAGGATGCGCGCCGCGAAGCGGAAGACGAGATCCATGTCGTGCTCGATCATCAGCACCGCCATGTCGGCCGGCAAGCGATCGAGCGCGTCGAGGATGCGGTGGGACTCGTCGTGCGGCACGCCGGCCGCGGGCTCGTCGAGGAGCAGCACCTTCGGCCGCAGCGCCAGCCCGATCGCCAGGTCGATCAGGCGCTGCTGGCCATAGGCGAGGCGGGCGACCGGCGTGTCCGCCACGGCCGCGAGGCCGCGCTCGGCC
>JAEWKL010000349.1 GCA_023386115.1 Pseudomonadota bacterium | reverse complement strand
CGCAGGCCCGCCTCGGCGAGGTCGTGACGCTGCATTTCCGGCCGGACGCCGCCTTCCTGTTCGATGCGCGAACCACGGCAGCGATTCCCGTCCTGCCGGCGGCCGGCCCCGTCCGTGCTGGAGCCGTCCATTGAGCGGCGCGCATTCTCCCCTCAGGGTCGGCCTGATCGGCGCCGGCTGGGTCACGCAGCATCACCTCGCCGGCTGGGCCCGCCTCGACGGCCGTGCCACGGTCACCGCCATCGCCGATCCCTCGGTCGAGCGGCGCGAGGCGCGCGCCCGCGCCTTCTCGATCCCGCACACCTTCGCGAGCGCAGAGGCGATGCTGGAGGCCGGCGGCCTCGACGCCGTCGACATCGCCGCGCCCCGCTCGGTCCATGCCGAGCTCGTGCGTCTCGCCGCCGGGCACGGGCTGCCGATCCTGTGCCAGAAGCCGCTGGCCCCGACGCTCGCCGAGGCTCAAGGTCTGGTGGCGGAGGTCGAGGGACGGGCGCGCCTGATGGTGCATGAGAACTGGCGCTTCCGCGCCTATTACCGGGAGGCCGCCGCGTGGCTGCGCTCCGGGGCGATCGGCCGCCCCTTCGCGGCCCGGCTGTCCGTGGTGACGAGCGGGACCCTGCCGGACGAGGCGGGGCGCTTCCCGGCGCTGGAGCGCCAGCCCTTCATGCGCGACGAGACCCGGATGCTCGTCGCCGAGGTCCTGATCCACCACCTCGACACCCTGCGCTTCCTGCTCGGGCCGCTCCGGGTCATCGCCTGCGCCCTCCATCGGACCTGCGCCGACCTCGCGGGCGAGGATACCGCGCTGATCCAGCTCGCCGGGCCGGACGGTCTCGCCGTCCAGGTCTTCGCGAGTTTCGCGGCGCATGGCGCGCCGCCTGCGGCCGCCGACCACCTCGAGATCTTCGGGCCCTCCGGCGCGATCCGGCTCGCGGGCGGCGACCTCACGATGCGAGGGCGGGAGACGCGCGCCGTCGCCTACGACCTCGCCGCCACATACGGCGAGTCCTACGCCGCCACGATCGCCCATTTCGTCGACCGGCTCGCGGACGGCGCGGCCTTCGAGACGGGGCCGGCCGACAACCTCGAGACCCTGCACCTCGTCGAGACCTGCTACCGGCTGGCGGGCGGGGAGGACGCGCGGTGACGGACAGGCCCGATCCGCCGCGGCGCGACGGCATCGACGCCGTCGTGGCGGCGCTCGAGGAGGACATCATCTTCGGGCGCCTCGCGCCCGGCGCCCGCCTGACCGAGGACGCCCTGATGACGCGCTTTCGCGCCTCGCGGCACTTCATCCGCCAGGCGCTCGTCGAGATGGAGCGCCGGGGCGTCGTGCGCCGCGAGCGCCATGTCGGGGCGACGGTGCGCTCCTACTCCGCCGAGGAGGTGCGGCAGATCTACGAGGTCCGCGAGATGCTGACCCGCCAGGCGCTGCTGATGCTCGCCCTGCCGGCCCCGCCCGCGCTCATCGCCCGGCTGAAGGAATTGCAGGCCATCTACCGCGACCGGGCCGCCTCGCGCGACCTGCGCGGCGTCCACGAGGCCAACGACGCCTTTCACCTCGCCCTGTTCGAGGCCTGCGGTAATCCGTATCTCGTGCGCACGCTCAGCGACTATATGGGACTGACCTTGCCGATGCGGGCCAAGAACCTCGCCGACGACGATGGCCTGCTCCTGTCGATCACCCAGCACGAGGTCATGATCGACCTCCTCGGCGGGCGCGACCGCTGGGCGCTGGCGCAGCTCGGGGTCGACCACATGCAGACGAGCAAGGCGGATTACCTCGCCCGGATCGCGGAGCGCGAGGACAGGGCCGTCACCGTGATCGGGCAGCGTCGGGCGGGGTGATGCGGCACCCGCAAGCAACACGAGAGTCCCTCTGATGAGCCTCTCCGGATTGATGCACCCTCCGGGCCATCCCGGAACCGCGCAGCAAGGCCGTCCGTGGAGACGGCGACGACTCCGCGCAGACGGAGCGACAGGGAGGAACGAACGATGCCTGGACACCGGCTATGGGCCCTTTCCGTCGCCGCCGCGGCGGGATGCGGGTGGCTCGCGGCGGGCTGGAGCCCGTCGGCGGCGATCGGCAAGGAGCCGCGCTTTCCCCAGCTGACGCTGGAGACCCTGAACGAGCAGCAGCGTCCCCTCGGCGAGAAGATCCTGAAGATCTCCAGCGTCGGGCTCGCGGGTCCCTACAACCCGCTCCTGCGCAGCCCGGTGCTCGCGTCGCGGATGTACGACCTGCTCGACTACCTGCGCTGGAACAGCTCGCTGCCGGCGCGCCTGAGCGAGTTCGCGATCCTGATCCAGGCCCGGCTGTGGCGCTCGCAGGTCGAGTGGTACGCCCATCATCCCCTCGCCCTGAAAGCCGGGTTGCCGGAGAGCGTCGCGGCCGACCTGAAGGCCAACCGACGCCCCGGCGGCATGACGCCGGAGGAGGAGGCCGTCTATGATTTCTGCATGGAACTCTCGACCAGGCACGAGGTCTCCGATGCCGTCTTCGACCGGGCCAAGCGCGTGCTCGGCGAGCAGCAGGTCGTCGACCTCGTGGGGATCAGCGGCACCTACGTGACGGTCGCGATGATCCTGGCGACCGCGGAAGCCGGCGTCCCGCCGGGCAAGGAGCCGCCGTTCAAGCCGGGAGAGCCGTAGCGGATCGCCGACTCGAGGAACCGGTCAACCGTCCCAGGCTTCCGGAAGGACCGAGTCGGAGGTGCTCTCCGGCGACGGGGCGGCCCGCGGCGTCGCGGGTCGGGCTCGTCCACGACGGCGAGGCCATGTTGACGATGCCTTGCAACCCACCCCTTTTCCGGACCCGGGAAGGGGGACCCCACGACACATGGCCGCGTCGGAACCCGGCCTGATCCTGCGGTCACGGATCGTGTGCGGCGCGATCGGGCCAGCGCCCTAGGCGTGTTCCCGGATGAACTCCGTGAGAAGGCGGGCGACCTGCTCCGGTTGCTCCTGCTGGACCCAATGCCCGGCCCCCTCGACGAGATGGAAGCCGGTCATGGTCGTGCAGGCGCGGCCGCGCATGGCCTCGGCCGCACCCGGACTCTGAAAGACGCCCCAGTCGCTCTTCCCCGAGATGAAGCTGGACGGCACGTCGATGGTACGGCCGGCGAAGGGACGAAGGTCGGCCACGCAATCTGCGTCGGTATACCGGCGATAGCCCTGCAAGCCGCCCTGAAAGCCGGTCCGGGTGTACTCCGTCACGTACACGTCCAGCTCGGCGTCCGTCAGCCACGCGCATGACCTGACCTGATCCTCGGACGGCATCTCGGCGGCAACCGTGGCGGCCATTCCCTTGTCACGGTCCATCACATAGTAGGTCGGAAGCTGCGCGAGATCCTCGGCCGAATGTGATCGAAGCGGGTGAGGATTGTTATCCGTCCAGTCGGCGCTCTTTGCGTGATAGTAGGCGCGCAGGACGTCTCGAAGTCCTTGCGGGGCTTGCAGCAGGTCGTTGTTCGCCTCGCGGGTTCGGTACCAGCGCTGGTAGAACTTGCGCGGGCGGGCCAGGGCGGCCAGCTGCGCGTCGAGGGCATCGTCGCCCTGGGCGGGGGAGAGAAGGGCAGCACCCTCGGCGCTGACCGGAAGGGTGGGAGGTCCGGCGAACGGCGCACTCATCATCACCACCGAGCGGAAGACGTCCGGTCTCAGGAGCGCGCACCACGCCGCGGCCGGTGAACCGGCATCGTGACCCACCACGCAGGCGACCTGCTCGCGTCCCAGGGCGGCGGCGAGCGCCAGGGTGTCGGTGACGACGTTCAGGAAGCCGAAGGGATGGGTGCTCGCGCCGTAGGACGGATCCCAGCCGGTCGTCCGGCCGTAGCCGCGCTGGTCGGCGGCGACGACGTGGAAGCCGGCCTGCGCCAGCGGCAGCATGATCTTGCGCCAGCTATAGGCGAGTTCCGGGAAGCCGTGCAGGAGCATCACGAGCGGCCGGTCCGCCGTCTCGAATCCCGCGTCCAGCACGTGAACGGTCAATCCGTTGATGCCCGGCAGGAGCCGCGACCGGATCCCCGCGGGAAGAGTGCCTCGCCCATAGGATGCATGCTCGGCACGGACGGAGAAATCGCCGCTCGTCGTCGGAATGGATCGCATGGGTCAGAAGCCTGTCATGAGGCCTGCGCGCGGAAGGCACGCAGGTCGCCGCGATACGGACGAGCGCGGCGCGCGGTCCGCCGCACCGCTCGTCCTACGGTCGGACGATTGTTCGGACGCGGCGCCGCCTTCCCTCAATGGAAATGCGTCCCGCCATTGATGTCGAAGATCGCCCCCGACGCGTAGCCGGCGCCCGCGCCGCACAGGAACACGGCGGTCGCGGCGATCTCCTCCGGCCGTGCCATGCGCCGGAGGGGATAGGCCTGCGGATCGTAGCCCTTGCCGGCGGTCATCCCGGTCTCGACCGGGCCCGGGGCGATGCCGTTCACCAGCACGTCGTGCGGCGCGCCCTGGCGCGACAGCCAGCGCACGAAGGCGTGGAGGCCGCCCTTCGAGAAGGCGTAGTGCGGCCCGGAGCGGATCCCGCCCATCCAGCCGGCGACCGAGCCGCACAGGACGATGCGCCCCTCCCCTGCCGCGACCATGCCCGGCAGGAAGGCGCGAGCGAGGTTGATCGGCCCCTTGACGTTCGCCCGGATGACGGCCTCGAACGCCTCGTCCCAGTCCTCGGCCATCCAGTCGTCGGCGGGCGCGATGGCGGCGGTGTCGATCAGGCCGTAGACCGGGCCGACCTCCGCGGCGAACGCCGTCACGGCCCGCCGGCAGCCGGTATCGAGGCTGCGGATCACGGCCGCATCGGCGATTCCGGCACCGACGCGGTCGCGGATCTCCTCGCGGGGCAGCCGGTCGGCGAGCACCAGCCGCGCGCCCTGCGCGGCGCAGAGCCGCGCCGTGGC
>JAEWKL010000215.1 GCA_023386115.1 Pseudomonadota bacterium | reverse complement strand
GCCTTGGCGCGGTGGGCCTTCAGGGCTTGGCGCAGCTCGCCCCAGGCCGCACGGTTCTGCTCCGCCGCCCCGGAGGCGAGGTCGGCGCTGGTGGGGATGACCGGCATCGGGCTAGGACCTCAGGCGGACTTCGTGAAGAGCTCGCGGCCGATCAGCATCCGGCGGATCTCGCTGGTGCCGGCGCCGATCTCGTAGAGCTTGGCGTCGCGCAGCAGGCGCCCGGTCGGGTAGTCGTTGATGTAGCCGTTGCCGCCCAGGAGCTGGATCGCGTCGAGGGCGCATTGCGTCGCCCGCTCGGCGGCGTAGAGGATCGCGCCGGCGGCGTCCTCGCGGGTGGTCTCGCCGCGGTCACAGGCCTGGGCGACGGCGTAGACATAGGCCTTGGCGGCGTTGGTCGAGACGTACATGTCGGCGAGCTTGCCCTGGACGAGCTGGAACTCGCCGATCGCCTGGCCGAACTGCTTGCGCTCGTGGACGTAGGGCATCACCACGTCGAGGCAGGCCTGCATGATGCCGAGCGGTCCCGCCGCCAGCACCGCCCGCTCGTAGTCGAGGCCCGACATCAGCACGTTGACGCCGCGGCCGACCTGGCCGAGCACGTTCTCCTCGGGGATCTCGCATTCCTCGAAGACCAGTTCGCAGGTATCCGAGCCGCGCATGCCGAGCTTGTCGAGCTTCTGGGCGGTCGAGAACCCCGTCATGCCCTTCTCGACCAGGAAGGCGGTGATGCCGCGCGGACCCGCCTGCGGGTCGGTCTTGGCATAGACCACCAGGGTCTCGGCGACCGGGCCGTTGGTGATCCACATCTTCGAGCCGGTCAGAACGTAACGGTCGCCCTTCTTCTCGGCGCGGGTGCGCATCGACACCACGTCCGAGCCGGCGCCCGGCTCCGACATGGCGAGCGCCCCGACATGCTCGCCGGAGATGAGCTTCGGGAGATATTTCTGCTTTTGCGCGTCCGAGCCGTTGCGGCGGATCTGATTGACGCACAGGTTCGAATGGGCGCCGTAGGACAGGCCGACCGAGGCCGAGGCGCGCGACACCTCCTCCATCGCCACGCAATGGGCGAGGTAGCCGAGGCCCAAGCCCCCATATTCCTCCTCGACCGTGATGCCGTGCAGCCCCAGCGCCCCCATCTCGGGCCAGAGGTCGCGCGGGAAGGTGTTGGTGCGGTCGATCTCCTCGGCCCGCGGCGCGATCCTCTCCTGCGCGAAGGTGCGCACGCTGTCGCGGATCGCCTCGGCGGTCTCGCCCAGGCCGAAGTTGAACTCACGCATGGCGTTCGGGATCATCGGCGCCCTCCCTCGATTTTCTCCATTCATACGAACGATCGTTTTTTAAGACAAGCCCGCCGGCCTCGTTCCAGCGGCGTCGCCGCCCGGCCCGGAGAGACTGGGATGCGGCCGTGCCGGGCGAGGTCATGGGCTGACTCCTCGTGGCCGACGCCCTCATCCGAGCGTTCGCAGGGAGCTTCCTTTCGCTCACGAGATATGTCGATGAATAGGCGGGAGGCGCCGCATATTCTATCGATTGAATTTTTTTTTCAATCGACTACGACACGGATCGGCGCGTCCTGTCTCGGGAATAGCCACGCGACACGAAGCTTGATGGATGCTCGGACATCATGCCTCAGGCGCCGCTCTATCGCGTAAGTTGTGTTCGTACCTTGGGTAAATCCAAAGATAGACCAGGCGCGTTAGCGGATTTTTATCCGTATCCGGGCGAGACAGAGCTGCACACGACCGGAGAAAAGGCATGGCTTGGGGACGGCATAAACCGATCGAGGATGCGAGGCTCACCGCTCTCGACCGGGCCATGGCCACGATCGAGTTCGCCCTCGATGGGACGATCACGGGGGTGAACGCGAATTTCCAGGCGCTGGTCGGCTATGCGCCGCAGGAGCTCACCGGCAAGCCCCACTCGCTCCTCGTCGCGCCCGGCGTCGCGGCCTCGAACGCCTACCGGGAGTTCTGGCGCCAGCTTCGTGCCGGCATCCACCAGGTCGGCGAGTTCGAGCGGATCGGCAAGGGCGGCAAGTCGGTCTGGCTCTGCGCGACCTACCTGCCGGTGCTCGGGCCCGACGGCGTCCCGAAGAGCGTGATGAAGTTCGCCTTCGACATCACCGCGAAGAAGCAGGAAGCCCTGCGCCTCGCCCAGATGGTCGACGGGATGCCGGTGGCCGTCATGATGGCGGATCCGCAGGACGAGTTCCGCATCACCTACATCAACGAGACCTCGCGGGCGACTCTCGGCTCGATCGAGCAGCACCTTCCCGTGAAGGTGGCGGATCTGGTCGGCTCGTCGATCGACGTCTTCCACAAGAACCCGTCCCACCAGCGCCGGATGCTCGCCGACGCGCGCCACCTGCCGCACCGGACCAAGATCCGCCTCGGGCCGGAGGTGCTCGACCTCCAGGTCTCGGCGATCAACGGACCGGACGGCGCCTATCTCGGGCCGATGCTGACCTGGTCGATCGTCACCGGCCAGACCCGCATGGCCGAGGAGGTGCGCGAGGTGGTGGACGCTGTGACGGCGGCGGCGGGCGAGATGGCGCAATCCGCCGAGGGGCTGACCGGCGCGGCGACGGATGCCCGCGAGCGCGCCGCGGCGGTGGCGGACACGTCCCGGCAGATGTCCGGCAGCGTGCGGGACGTCGCCGACCAGGTCGGCCGCGTCTCGGAGCGCAGCCGGCAGATCGCCTCCCAGGCCGAGGCCACCGACGCGACGGTGCGGCGGCTCACCGAGAACACCCGCAAGGTCGATGCGGTGGTGGGCATGATCAAGTCCATCGCCAGCCAGACCAACCTGCTGGCGCTCAACGCCACGATTGAGGCGGCCCGGGCCGGGGCGGCGGGGAGGGGCTTCGCGGTCGTCGCCGCCGAGGTCAAGGAGCTCGCCGGGCAGACCGCCAGGGCCACGGACGAGATCACCCAGCAGGTCGCCACGATTCAGACCGCCACCGGCGATGCCGTGCTGGCGATCCAGGGCATCACCGAGGCGGTCGGCGAGCTGTCCTCCCTGACGCATTCCATCTCCGCGGCGGTGGAGGAGCAGGCCGCCTCGACTGCTGCGATGTCCGGCACCATCACCGGCGTGTCCGACGCCGCGACGCAGACCGGGGACCTTGCGGACGCGGTGCGGGGCCTCGCCGGCACCCTCTCGACCTATTCCGGGCGGCTCGACCGCAGCATCGTGTCGTTCGTGGGTGGAGGGCGCTGAGGGGCTCTTGGCGGGCTTGCACGGGGGGCGAGCCTGCCGGGTTTTCGATCGCGGCGCGGGTTCGTCGCGGTTGCCGGCCGCCATTCCGCGACGCCTGCGGGACGCGGACCCTCGGGCTCGGGCATCATGACCCGCGGTGTCATACCGTCGCTCGGCCACGACTGCCCCGGCGGGGACCCCCGCTCACCTGTCGAGCGTTTGCCAGAGGGTCTGCTCAAGCGTGTCGATCAGCGTCGAGCGTGCGATCTTGAATGGCCGGCAGACCAAGGCAGCGCTCGCACCCGATCAGCATGCACGGAAAACCCCTGTAGCCACGTTTCCGCTCACTTTCACAATCCGACGGGGTTTATCGCGCAAATTTCATGGCGGGGGCTTGAATGGGGCGCACGTCCGCTGATCATGCTTGTCACTCTGCCGGCAAACGCATGTTTTCCGTACACCAGAACCTGACCAACTAGCCACCTCTGCATATATAAAAATGCAGAGGTGGCCACCCATTATCATTAAGAGCGCTAGCGATGATTATCTCATATCCGACGCACAGGCTTTTTGTTTTACTCGTAAATACCAGTAAGGGTATCCTGTCGGCCGATCAATGATGCTGGATCTACAAGTATCGACAAGCCAAATATACCTCCTAAGAACGAGAATGTGTCAGGAAGATCTCCAGTCACTAAGGCCAAATAACGTGATGGGCGCGCCGATCTGTCTTTTTCGGTCATGTATCCATGATGGGTATTGCGCAGAGCTCTTACAACATTGGCTGTAAATTCATCCTTGCCTTCAGCAACTTCTGCCGCAAGGGATCTATTTCGAACAAGAATGTCACCTGAAGTCGTAATCTTTGAAGGAACAAATATGGATCCAACAATGCCGCTTCGCAGATGGTCATATGCCAGTGACGTTGCATCAGTAAGATCCTTCTTAAAGGGCTGCGGAAGCTTCGCAAGAACATTAGTCATTAGCGTCAATCCTGACGTGGGATTAAATAGTATTTTAAATAAATCAGTTGATTGTACGCTTGAATCCCAATATGTCCTGAGTTCGTCAATAATGTCGGCGCACTCCATTGTGGCCGATTTCCGAGAAAAAACCTGCTTTGATGTAATTGAACTCATCGACATGCGGATTAATCGATCAACGGAAAGGCCGTGCTCAAAACATGTTACAAAATCGACTAAACTATTTTTACGGAATTGTGTTGGATCTGTTGAGGCGAAGAGGTAGCGGTTAGATGTGTCGACAAGAAATTCAATCCATGTTTTCACGTCGTTTGATGTATAATTTGTGGCCTGTACCAATCTTCGTTGAGCTAGTTGCGGCTGCGATAAACCAACAGTCCCAGCATTAACGGAACGCGTAGACTTTCCTCGCGCGAAATCCCACCGACTGCCATAAGACTCCATCCAACTTGTCGGAAACTCGGGCTCAAGATGCTCAAGCGGAGTTCCAAAAATGAAAACAGCTGTGAGTCCAGGCCTAGAAGCCGTAAAAAAGTGTATCCGAGGAAAGGAAATTAGTGTACCAAGATCTAGTACCGTTCGCAGAACGTTGTAAGGAGTTAGAGCTTGCCAGTTCGAAAGAGCCTTAAACGCATCGTTTTTGAGATTTAAATTCGACAATCCTCCATATTGAGTGGCAGTGTATCCAGCACGAATGACTGCTTGTCGACTCTCAAATTTGTAGTTAGTCTCAATCAATATTATTCTACCTTTTGGAAATTCTTTGAAGAAATTAGGAGATATTTTTGATATTATATAGCTACCTAAATAATTTGGAGGGCAACTTAGGAAAGAAAAACTTATATCGTAAGCTGCTCGTGCAGATTGGGAGTCGTCGCCAGATAAGAAAGGGCGAATTTGCTGATTGAGGCTTGCGGGATCGCCAGTCCAATTCACTGCGTACCTAGAATGCAGGTAATTACTTAAAATTTTTTCAATATTAATGCTTGATAAGCCTGCTGTATCGATATCAGCAATGATCACGGATGCATCAGGACGCTTGTTGCCCTTTTTTCTGGCGGGATCACGGAGCCATACCGCATCTGATTCATTGATTACATCATAGTCCAGTTTGGCTTTGAAAAGCTCTCCAAGCTGCTTGGCTGCTTGCAATTCAGCAGCATTGCCCGGGTGAATGGGTCCAATCTTTGCATAACCAAGATCTTCCCAGGTTGATGAGATTATAGACATGCTGTCGCTCCTTAGGCCCTATTGTAGAGCTAGCAGATAGAGATTAAAAGTAAAAGCTTTTAGAAAAATGTTTTTGACGCCTGTCATACTCACCTCAGACCCCGATCGCAGCATCTGCGGTCCTTTGCGCCAGCACTAATCCCTTTCGAGATGTGTTCCGCTTCGGAGCGCTGCGTAAGTTTTACTCTGCTTTCGAGCTAGGTGCGAAGCCACCGCCTATCACTATCTAAGCAAACGTTTGGCTTCTCAGCACCATTCTCGTGAAGTGACTAAATCAGTGTCTACCCATTCCATCTTGGGTCTTCGCTCATCAAGCTGCTTTGAGGCGAAATTTCTCGGAGTCTGACCAGGTTCGAGAGCAGCCCCATGGAGCGACCGTTTGGATCGAGCTGGCATGCCCAGCCTCCCACCTCGAATATCGGAAAACACCTGTTTTCCGTATAGCCGAGCATGATATCCGGAATGGCCGCAACGGCTCGAAATGAGCCGCCCGCACGGCCAGGGTCTCATCCAAGCTCTATCCCCGCGCCGCCGCCCGGGCGATCCGCGCCGCCCCCGGCCCCATTGCTGCGGCCTGCGTCGCCGCCCGGGCCCGCGCCGCCCGGTGGCTCGCATGGGTGATGGCGACCGCCAGGGCGTCGGCGGCGTCCGCGGTGTCGGCGGTGGCCTTCGGCAGG
>JAEWKL010000205.1 GCA_023386115.1 Pseudomonadota bacterium | reverse complement strand
GACCTGCACCACCCGCTCCCCCGGCCGCACCCGCGCCGCCGCGAGGCACAGCGCGTGCAGGCTCGGCTCGCCGTTGTTGAGGCCGGCTTGCGGGCGCAAGGCCACCAGCACGTCGCGGGAGAGCCCGGCCGGGTCGGTGACGGTGCCGTTCCCGTCCTCGCCGAACACCGTCCAGGGGCCGGGGCCGCAGAAGGCCTCCCGCGGCACCGTCGCGAAGGCGTGGATCAGTGCCGGGTCGTCGGTGCCGGCCCGGGCGGCGATGCGGGCCGCGTAGGCGGCGCGGTGTGGCGCGAGATCCGTCATCCTAAGCAGATTTCGCAACAATGGTGGCCGGTTTTGCGACGAAAATCTGCGACAAGACAAGAATCTAAGCGGGCGAAGCGTTGGTCCGCCAACGCAAGTCCGCTTAGCTCGCCGCGGTCCCGATGGCGGGCGAACGAGTCCGGGCCCGCGCCGGTTCCCGTCGCGCGATCGTGCGCGCTCCCCACGCGGTCACCCCCCTCGCACCCCCTGGCGGGCGGCCCGGCCTCGCGTTAACGTTGCGGCGTGCGGCGGGAACCCCCCGCCCGGAGCGAGACGACCAGGCTTGATGCGACCGATCTGTCCGGTGCCCGTGCGGGCCGGACCGGGCGCCTGAGGACCGCCGACACGACGGCCCGACACGCGGCCCGGCCAACCCGTCGCGGGTGCCTCCCCCCGGAGGAGACGCGATGACGAGTTCGCCCACATTCTCCCACGGCTTCGCCGCCGCCCGCCCCGTCGTGCGGCGGATCGGCATCCAGGACCTCAAGATCGCCCTGTCGCGGGGCGTCGACGACTTCCTGGCGATGCCGACCCACGTCCTGTTCGTGGTGCTGATCTACCCCATCGCCGGCGTGCTCATCGCGGCGGCGACCTTCGAGCACGACCTGATCCCGATCTTGTTCCCGCTCGCCGCCGGCTTCGCGCTGATCGGGCCCTTCGCGGCGCTCGGCCTCTACGAGCTGAGCCGGCGGCGGGAATGGGGCCTGCCCGCCGCCTGGACCGACGCCTACGCGCCCCTGCGCGGCCGCTCGGCCAAGGCCGTGACGGCGATCGGCGTGGTGCTGACGCTGATCTTCCTCGCCTGGCTCTGCGCCGCCATGGGCCTGTACTGGGCGCTCTACGGCAGCGTCTCCGAGCCCTCGCTGCTCGCCTTCCTCGACGACGTGCTGACCACGCCGCGGGGCTGGGGCCTGATCCTCGCCGGCAACCTCGTCGGTGCGGCCTTCTCGCTCCTGGCGCTCGCCGTGAGCGCGGTCTCGATCCCGCTCATCATCGACAAGGATGCGGATGCCGGCACCGCGATCGAGACCTCGATGGCGCTGATGCGCGAGAACCCCGGCACGATGCTCGCCTGGGGCGCCATCGTGGCCGGGATGCTCGTCATCGGCATGCTGTCGCTGTTCGTCGGGCTCGCCGTGGTGCTGCCGGTGCTCGGCCACGCCACCTGGCACCTCTACCGCCGGGCGGTGGCGTGACGGCTATGACCGCGGCGATCACCCGGTGATCGCCGCGATCACTCCGTGATCGCCGCGTAGGTGAGCACCCGCAGCTCGCGCCGGATCGGCCAGGTCGAGGACGGCATGAGCTGCGTCAGCAGGATCACGAACAGGTCCTCGGCGGGGTCGATCCAGAACGCCGTCGAGGCCGCCCCGCCCCAGGCGACCTCGCCCGGGGTGCCGAGGATCTGCGCCTTCGCCGGATCGAGCATCACCGAGAATCCGAGGCCGAAGCCGATGCCGCTGTAGCTCGATTCCGAGAAGCGCGGCTGGCCCATATCGGCGAGGTCGCCGCGCAGGTGGTTGGCGGTCATCAAGGCCACGGTCTTGCGGCCCAGAAGCCGCACCCCGTCGAGCGCCCCGCCGCCCAGGATGAAGCGGCAGAACCGGGCGTAGTCGGCCGCCGTCGAGACGAGGCCGCCGCCGCCCGACGGCACGGTGCGGGGACGGGCGTAGCGGCCCTCGCGGGCGTCGTCGATCAGGATCAGCCGGCCGCCCTCGCCGAGCGCGTAGTTCGAGGCGAAGCGGGCGATCTTGTCGGCCGGGACGTGGAAGTCGGTATCGACCATGCCGAGCGGCCGGATGATCCGCTCGCGCAAAAAGTCGTCGAAGGGTTGTCCCGAGATCACCGCCACGAGGTGGCCGAGCACGTCGGTGGCGATGCTGTAGTTCCACTCCGCCCCCGGCTGGGCGAGCAGCGGCAGGCGTGCGGCCTTGGCCACCACCTCGGCGAGCGAGGTCTCGGCGGTCTGGAAGTCGACGCCCTCCTCCCGGTACATCCGGTCGACCAGCGTCGCGTCCATGAAGCCGTAGGTGAGACCGGAGGTGTGGGTGAGGAGATCGCGGAAGGTGATGTCGCGCTCCGCCGGCACGGTCTCAGGGCGCAGCCGGCTGCCGCCGACGAGCACCCGCATGGTGCGGAACTCCGGCAGGAATCGGGTGATGGGGTCGTCGAGCTGGAACCGGCCCTCCTCGTACAGCATCAGGATCGCCACCGAGGTCAGCGGCTTCGTCATCGAGTAGATGCGCACGATGGTGTCGTGCTCCATCGGCAGGCCGCGGGCGAGGTCGCGCAGGCCCTCGGAGCGGGAAAACACCACCTGGCCGCGCCGGGCCACGGTCACCGACAGGCCCGGCAGCTTGCCGGCCGCGACGTAGTCCCGCATCCACGGGACGATCCGCTCCAGCCGCTCCGACGAGAGGCCGACGGCCTCCGGGGTTCCGATCTCAGCCTGCACGCCGTGCCTCCTGATGATGAGGGGAGGCGCGAACAGGAATGCCGGCGCCGGTCCCCGTCAAGCCGCCCGTTGACCGCACCCGGCGCCTGGTGCGATGCGGGAGCGCAACGAGACCTCGTGAACGAGACCGTCAACGAAACCCCGGGAGCCACGCCGCCGATGTCCCTGCCCGACAGCCTCCGCCACGCCCTCGCCCTGCCGGTGATCGCCTCGCCGATGTTCATCGTCTCGGGGCCGGAACTGGTCATCGCCCAGTGCGTGAACGGCATCGTCGGCTCGTTCCCGGCCCTCAACGCCCGGCCGAAGGAGGCGCTGGACGAGTGGCTGACCCGGATCGACGCGGCGCTCGACGAGGCCAGGGCGGCGGATCCTACGCGCATCGTCGCGCCCTACGCCGTCAACCAGATCGTCCACGCCTCGAACGACCGGCTCGAGCACGACCTGGCGGCCTGCGCCAGGCACAAGGTGCCGATCATCATCACCTCGCTGCGCGCCCCCGACGCGGTGGTCTCGGCGGTGCACGGCTGGGGCGGGCTGGTGTTCCACGACGTCACGACGGTGCGCCACGCCGAGAAGGCGCTGGAGGCCGGGGTCGACGGGCTGATCCTGGTCTGCGCCGGGGCCGGGGGCCATGCCGGCACGCTCTCGCCCTTCGCCCTCGTCGGCGAGGTGCGGCGCTTCTACGACGGCCCGCTGATCCTGTCGGGCGCGATCACCACCGGCGACGCGATCCTGGCCGCCCAGGCGATGGGCGCGGACCTCGCCTATATGGGCACGCGGTTCATCGCCACGCAGGAGGCCAACGCCGCCCCGGCCTACAAGGAGATGATCGTCGGCACGACGGCCGCCGACGTGCTCTACACCCCCTACTTCACCGGCGTGCCGGGCAACTACCTCAAGCCGAGCGTGACCGCCGCCGGCCTCGACCCCAACGCGCTGCCGGAGGTCGACAAGACCAAGATGAATTTCGGCTCCGGCACCACCAAGGCCTGGCGCGACATCTGGGGCGCCGGCCAGGGCGTCGGCACCATCGACGACGCGCCCGCGACGGCCGTGGTGATCGACCGGCTGAAGGCGGAATACGCGGCGGCGCGGGCGCGGCTCGGGTAGCGCGCATCCGACCCCCGCGCCCGGCGCTTGTCCGCCGGGCACGGTCCTCGCATCCTGGCGCGCGCAATCCCCGACGCGTGGCGTGAGGCCTAAAGCGATGACCACCAACCTCTCCGTGAACGGCAACCGGCTCTGGGACACCCTGATGGTGTCGGCCGGCATCGGCACCGGGCCCCGGGGGGGCTTGCGGCGCCTGACCCTGACCGAGCCGGACCGGGTGGTGCGCGACCAGCTGAAGACCTGGGCCGCGGAGGGCGGCTATCCCCTCACCATCGACGGCCTCGGCAACATGGTGCTCAGGCGCGAGGGCACCGAGCCCGGCCTGCCGCCGGTGGTGATCGGCAGCCACCTCGACACGCAATGGGCCGGCGGGCGCTTCGACGGCATCCTCGGCGTGCTCGCGGGGCTGGAGGTCCTGCGCACCCTCGACGATCTCGGGATCGCGACGCGACGCGCCATCGAGGTGGTGAACTGGACCAACGAGGAGGGCGCGCGGTTCTCGCCGCCGATGCTCTGCTCGCTGGCCTGGTCGGGCCAGGCGACGCCGGACTGGGTCGAGAACCGGCGCGACCGCGACGGGATCCGCTTCGGCGACGCCCTCGACGGCATCGGCTATCGCGGCTCGGCGCCCGTCGGCGGGCGCACCATCGACGCCTATTTCGAATTGCACATCGAGCAGGGCCCGGCCCTCGACCGGGCCGGGGTGCCGGTCGGCATCGTGACGGGCGGCTATCCGAGCTGCGGCATGCGCATCGCCGTCGAGGGCGCCACCGCCCATACCGGCCCGACCCCGATGAGCGAGCGCCACAATGCGCTGGTGGGCGCCGCCATGGTGGCGGTGGCGGTCAACGACATCGGCTGGGCGCACGCCGACACCGACGCCAAGGCCACCGCCGCCCGCCTCGACCTGGTGCCGAACCTCCCCGGCACCCTGTCGGAATACGCCGAGCTGTTCATCGACATGCGGGCGCCGAAACTCGAGACCCTCGAGACCATGAAGGCGTCCCTGCGCGCCGCCCTGCCCGACTGCGCCGCCCGCTCGCTCACGCAGATCTCCGTCGCCGAGGAATGGGGCTTCGGGGTCTTCTCCTTCGATGACGGGCTGATCGGCCTCTTACGCGAGACCGCCGGGCGACTGGAGATCCCGACCATGGACCTGCGCTCCCAGGCCGGCCACGACGCCTACCACGTCGCCCGGGTCGCCCCGGCCTGCATGATCTTCACCCCCTGCCGGGACGGAATCACCCACAACGAGGCCGAGGACATCGCCCTGGAGCCGACCCTGCCGGGCGTGAACCTCCTGCTCCACGCCGCCCTGGCGCGGGCCAACCGGTAAGGGCTGCCGGTCAACAACCATCGGGCGGTCCTGCGACCGCCCGAATCCGCTTGCGTGACTTTGCGGACCGGCTTACTTTGCATTGTAAAGTTGATGCGAGCATCCCGATGCGCGACCCCGACAGGGCCGATCTCGACAAGGTGCTGGCCGATATCGGGGCGATCCGCCTCCAGGTCGCCGCCGGCACCGCCTTCCAGGGCTACGGCCCCTCCGCGCTCGCGGTCACCAGCGCCCTGGCGCTCGTGACCGCAGGCCTTCAGGCCCTCCTCCTCGACGATCCGACGGTGCAGCCTCTCGTCTTCCTCGCCGGATGGATCGCCGCCGCGATCGTCTGCGTCGGGGTGGTCGGGGCCGAGATGCTGGCGCGCAGCCGCCGGCACCATTCCGGCCTCGCCGACGCGATGATCCTCAACGCCGTCGAGGCCTTCCTGCCGGCCGGTGCCGCCGGCGCCCTGCTGCTCCTGGTGCTGGCGCGCCTCGCCCCGGATTCCCTGTGGCTGCTGCCGGGCCTGTGGCAGATCCTGGTCGGCCTCGGGCTGTTCGCGTCCTTGCGCGCCCTGCCGCGGCCGGTCGCCTGGGCGGCGGGCTGGTACCTCGTCGCGGGCCTCGGCGCCATCGCGGCCGCCTCGGAGGGGCACGCCCTCTCGCCCTGGACCATGGGCCTGCCCTTCGCGGTCGGCCAGGGCCTGCTCGCCGTCATCCTCCATCTCAGCTCCGGAGGCACCGATGGCCGGGCGTGACTCCGCGCCCTACGCCTATGACGGGCTCGACCGGGTGCTGCACGAGCGGGCGCGCCTCAGCCTGCTCACCTCGCTGGCCGCCCATCCCAAGCCCCTCGCCTTCTCCGACCTCAAGCAGCTCTGCGGCCTGACCGACGGCAATCTCAGCCGCCACCTCGCGGTGCTGGAGGAGGCCGGTCTGGTCGAGATCCGCAAGGGCTACGAGGGGCGGCGCCCGCTCACCACCTGCCGCCTCACCCCCGCCGGGCGGCAGCGCTTCGTCGATTACCTCGCGGTGCTGGAGCGCGTGGTCCGCGACGCCGCCGAGGCGGCGCGGCAAGGACAGGACCAAGGACAGGACCAGGGTCGGGGCGGCGACGACCCCGACCCTCTCCCCGCCTGATCTCCCCCTTTTACCCGGAGACTTTGTGATGCAAAGTAATTCTGATCGGGAAGTGAAACGGCATGTCGGCCTCATCATGGACGGCAACGGCCGCTGGGCGCAAAGCCGCGGCCTGCCCCGGGGCGTCGGGCACGAGGCCGGGGTCGCGACGGTCCGCCGGGTGGCGCGGGCCGCGCCCGGCCAGGGCATCGGCACGCTCACGCTCTACGCCTTCTCCGCCGACAACTGGCGTCGCCCACCGGCCGAGGTGGCCGGGCTGATGGGCCTGCTGCGCCTCTACCTGACGCGCGAGATCGAGGCCCTGCGCCGCGACGGCGTGCGCCTCACCGTGATCGGCCGGCGCGACCGCCTGCCCGACGGTCTCCCCGAGGCCATCGCCGCCGCCGAGGCGGCGA
>JAEWKL010000091.1 GCA_023386115.1 Pseudomonadota bacterium | reverse complement strand
CCCCCCCCCCCCCCCCCCCCCGGGGCGGGGGGCGCGCCGCGGGACCCGGCGCCGCCGCACTCGGAGTTCCGCAAGCCGGCGCCGCCGACGCGACGCCCACGGCCGCCAGCGACGGCACCCTCGACCGTCAGCCGTTCCACGGCCCGCACCAGGCCGGCATCGTCACGGCCCAGCCGGCCGCCGCCCTGGTCGTCGCCCTCGACGTGCTGGCCGAGGATCGCGGCGATCTCGCCAAGCTCCTTCGGATCCTCACCGAGCGCTTCGCCTTCCTGACCGCCGGCGGCCCGGTGCCGCCCCTCGACCCGCGTCTGCCGCCGGCCGATTCCGGCATCCTCGGGCCGCAGGTGCTGCCCGACAACCTCACCGCCACGCTCAGCGTCGGCGCGAGCCTGTTCGACGACCGCTACGGGCTCGATGGCGCCAAGCCCCGCCACTTGCGGCCGATGGATCGCTTCCCGAACGATTCCCTCGACGGCAAGCTCTGCCACGGCGACCTGCTGCTGCAATTCTGCGCCAATACCGCCGAGACCAATCTGCACGCCCTGCGCGACGTGGTCCGCCACACGCCGGGCCTGGTCGCCTTGCGCTGGAAGCTCGAAGGGATGCTGCCGACCCACGTCGTCAAGCGCCAGGGGCAGGACACGGTGCGCAATTTCCTGGGCTTCAAGGACGGCACCGCCAACCTCGACGCCCGCGACGACGCCCTGATGCGCCGCCAGGTCTGGGTGCAGCCGTGCAGCGGAGAGCCGGCCTGGGCTTCGGGCGGCTCCTACCAGGTGGTGCGGATCATCCGGAATTTCGTCGAGCGCTGGGACCGGACCCCCTTGCGCGAGCAGGAGCGGATCTTCGGCCGCCACAAGGACAGCGGCGCGCCGCTGGGCAAGACCGACGAGCACGCCCTGCCGGACTACGCCTCGGACCCGGACGGCCTCCGCACGCCGATGGACGCGCATATCCGGCTCGCCAATCCGCGCACGCCCGGGACGGTGGGGAGCCTGATCCTGCGCCGAGGCTACAACTACTCGGCCGGGATCACCCCGTCGGGCCAGCTCGACATGGGCCTGCTCTTCGTCTGCTACCAAGCCGACCTCGAGGCCGGCTTCGTGGCGGTGCAGAACCGGCTCAACGGCGAGCCGCTGGAGGAATACATCAAGCCTGTCGGCGGCGGGTATTTCTATGCCCTGCCGGGCGTGCCGGAGCCGGGCGGGTTCCTGGGGCAGGGGCTCCTGGTCGGGGCCTGACCCCCAGGACTGGAACCCGGCGAGCACGCCGCCGACCGGAGGTCCCCGTCAGCGCATGGCCTCGCGCTGCGCCAGCGTCGTCGGCGCGCCCGATTTCTGGATCAGCCCGTCGATCTGGTCGCGCTGGCGGCGGAACTCGGCGAGCAGCCGGCCGTCGAGCTCGCGGCCGCGGGGCACCCGGATCTTCATCGGGTCGACGAAGTGGCCGTTGATGATCACCTCGTAGTGCAGGTGCGCGCCGGTCGAGAGGCCGGTGGAGCCGACATAGCCGATGACCTGGCCCTGGCGCGCCTTGGCGCCGGCGCTGACGCCGCGGCCGAACCGCGACATGTGGTTGTAGGTGGTGACGTAGCCGTTGGCGTGCTGGATCTCGACCCGGCGGCCGTAGCCCGAATCCCACTCCGCCTTGATGATCGTTCCGTTCCCGGCGGCGAAGATCGGCGTACCGATGCGGATCGACCAGTCGACGCCGGTATGGAGCTTGGCGTAGCCGAGCACCGGGTGTCGGCGATACCCGAAGCCGGAGCTCATGTTGCCGTCCGCGACGGGCTTGCGCAGCAGGAATTTCTTCAGCGAGCGGCCGGCCTCGTCGAGATAGTCGATGCTGCCGTCGTCGGGCGACTGGAACCGGTAGATCCGCCGCGATTCGCCGCCGAGATTGAGGGCCGCGAACAGGATGTCGGGCCGCTCGGCCGAGCCGCCGGATTCCTCGTCGTAGGTGTAGAACAGCTCGACGCCGTCGCCGGTGGCGACGCGGCGCTCGAAGTCGACGTCATAGCCGAAGATCCGCACCAGGTCCTCGACCGTCGAGCGCGGCAGGTCGTGGCGCGCCGCGGTCTCGTAGAGGCTGGCATAGAGGCGCGCGCCCGTCCCCTCCTCGTCGTCGGCCTCCGGCTTCGCGGCCGGCTTCTGGGCGGCGCCCTCCGGTACCGGCGGGGCCACCGAGACGAAAGCGCCGCGGTCGTTCATCGCGGCGATCGCCTCGACGCCGGACTCGCCGTAGAGGATGACCCGGGTGAGCTGGCGCGGGTCGCCGGCCCGGGGGCCGGGGCCGACCTGGAGCCGCATCTGCTGGCCCTCGCCGACCGCGCCGGACCGCACCCTTGCGCCGAGCGCCGCCAGGATCGGGCGGATCTGCTCGTCGAGGCCGCCATTGGCCTTGAGCACGCCCTCGAGGGTCTCGCCCCGCTTGATCGCGACGTCGCGTTCCTCGACCAGCGGCGCGTCCCGCTCGCGCTCCATCTTGGCGAGATCGGTGACGTTCTCGCGCATCACCCGGACCTCGATCGACTTGAACGGGCCGGAGCTGCCGCCGAAATCGCCGCCGCCGTCGAGGCCGGGCAGGGCGGCCATGCTGCGCAGCGTGCGCGAGAGCATCAGCTGCGGGGCGATGGGCAGCGCGGCGCGCCGCCCGGCCTCGGCGGCGCGCCGCCGCTCCTCCTCGATCTGCGCCGCCCCGTCCTCGTCCGACAGGGCAGGGGCGCCGGCCGACACCGCGAGGTCGCCGAGGTCGCGCTTGACCACCGAGACCTCGGCATCCGGCGTCTCGGCGGCGCCTTGCGCCTCCGGGGCCCGGTCGGTGCCCGGATCGGTGAAGAACCGCATCGGGTCGAAGGGCGGAATGTCGGTCGCCGCCAGCCCGGCGGTGGCCGAGAGCGCGGTGGCGATCCGCACGAAGGGCCTGACCTTGATGATCTCGCGCTCGCCCGCCCGGAGGGTCACCGGCGCCTTGAAGCTCTGCTTGGCGAGCGCCACCATCGGGTTGCGCACCAGCCGGTCGCCCTTGCGGGCAAGGTTGGTGCCGCCCTCGCTGGCGACCGGGCGGGGCGCCACCGTGACCGCCTGCGGCAGCTCCGCGAACGTGATCTCGCCCTGCAGCGAGACCCAGATCGCCGATCCGATCAGGCCGGCGCCGGTCATGCCGGTGAGCACGCAGGCGGTGAGCCAGCGCAGGTTGACGTCGCGGCGGTCGGCCCGGGGAGAGGCGGTGCCCGAGAGGTCGAGCGGCGGCTCCCGGCCCGGATCGGCGGACCGTCCGCGGGGCGCCTGCTGGGATCCGACCGGGTCGAGCCGCGCGCGCTTCACCGTCTCTCCTTCGCCTTCTCGTTCCGGTGCCGCCGCGGACGCGCCACGACGGCGGAAGGACGCTTCGGTCCGCTTCCGCAGCGCCGTGACCATGCGTGGCCCAGGCGGGGAAATCAACGGCGGGCGGGACGCGCATCCCCAATCGGCCGCACGCTTCCATGCGGCCCGGGTCTCAGGCTGTCTCTCCGGCGCCAGCATGTCAGGATTGAGGCGCCGGACCCGCGGCCCAGGGCGCCCGGCCTCGTCGCGTCGCTCGATTTTGCCGCATGGCCGCCGCGGCCGCCCGGACCACCTTCGAGCGGGGGCACGAACCCTGCTTCCTGCGCTGTTTCCCGCCAGCCGGCGGTTTCCCCCGCGGCCCGTCTTGCACTACGGTTCCGCCGACCCTTTCCGGGAGTTCTTCATGACGCGTCGTCACGCCGGCCTCGCCGCCGCCCTGCTGCTCCTCTCCTCGCACGCCGCCTTCGCGCATCCGGGCCACGGCGACGCCGCCGGGCTCGCGCACGGCTTCGCCCATCCCCTGAGCGGGGCGGATCACCTGCTCGCCATGGTGGCGGTCGGCCTGCTGGCGGCGGCGCGAGGCGGGCGGGCGCTCTGGGCGGTGCCGCTGGCCTTCCTGGGCATGATGGCGGTCGGGGGAGCGCTCGGCGCCGCCGGCATCACCTTGCCCTTCGTCGAGGCCGGGATCGGTCTGTCGGTGGTGGCCTTCGGCCTCGCGGCCGCTCTGGGTGCCGGCCTGCCGCTCGCCGCGGCGCTCGCCCTCGTCGGGGCTTTCGCGGTGTTCCACGGCTACGCCCACGGCGCCGAGATGCCTGAGACCGCCTCCGGCCTGACTTATGGAATCGGCTTCCTGGCTGCCAGCGCGCTCCTGCACCTCGCCGGCCTCGGCCTCGGGCTCGCCGCCGGCCGCGTCGCGCAAGGGCGCGCGCTGCCCTTCGC
>JAEWKL010000067.1 GCA_023386115.1 Pseudomonadota bacterium | reverse complement strand
GGATTGTTCGATCGCCTGTTCGGGAGTGAGGGCCATGACCGGCTCCTGTGCGCGTGTCGGGCCGTCAGGCGGCCGGCTGGAAGGCGGGGTGGGTGATGCTGCCGTCGCGGGTCAGGCAGGTCGCCTTGACGAGCTCGTCGTCCCACTTCACCGCCAGCGCCTTCGAGGCCTTGTCGACCAGGGTCTCGACGAAAGCGTAGAGGTTGCGGGCATAGAGGCTCGACGAGGTCGCGGCGAGGCGGCCCGGCACGTTGGCGTAGCCGACGATCTTCACGCCGTTCTGCGTCTCGACGATCTCGTCCGCCTTGACGCCCTCGACGTTGCCGCCGCGCTCGACTGCGAGGTCGACGAGGACCGAGCCCGGCCGCATCGCCGCCACCATGTCGGCGGTGACGAGCCTGGGCGCCGGCCTCCCCGGGATCAGCGCGGTGGTGACCACGATGTCCTGCTTGGCGATGTGGCTCGCCACCAGCTCGGCCTGCTTCTTCTTGTACTCGGCCGACATCTCCTTGGCGTAGCCGCCGGCGGTCTCCGCCTGCTTGAACTCCTCGTCCTCGACGGCGACGAACTTGGCGCCGAGCGACTCGACCTGCTCCTTGGCGGCGGGCCGCACGTCGGTCGCGGTCACCACGGCGCCGAGGCGGCGGGCGGTCGCGATCGCCTGGAGGCCGGCGACGCCGGCGCCCATCACGAAGATGCGGGCCGCCGGCACGGTGCCGGCCGCGGTCATCATCATCGGCAGGGCCCGGCCGTAGACGGCGGCGCCGTCGACGACGGCGCGGTAGCCCGCGAGGTTGGCCTGGCTCGAGAGCACGTCCATCACCTGGGCGCGGGTGATGCGGGGCATCAGCTCCATGGCGATCGCCGACACGCCGGCATCCGCCATCGCCTTGACCTCGGCCTCGTGGCCGTAAGGGTCCATGATCGCAACCACGATCGCGCCGCGCTTCAGCGCGGGCAGCTCGTCGGCGGCGGGCCGGCGCACCTTGAGGACGATATCCGCCCCGTCGGCCGCGGCCTTGGCGTCCGGCGCGATCGAGGCACCGGCGGCCTCGTACTCCGCATCCGGCACGCCGGCTTTGAGGCCTGCCCCGGACTGCACCGTCACCTCGGCCCCGAGAGCCTTGTACTTCTTCACCGTTTCCGGGACTGCCGCGACCCGCGGCTCCGCCGGATCGGTCTCGGATAGGACCGCGATCCGCATTCAGGCTTCCTTTGGTCGATACACGGCGCGACGCGCCGATCCCCCCTTCACGGGCGGCATGTACAAGGCCACGCCTGCCCCACAACTGTAAAGCCGTTCCCTGTCGCCAGGGAACGGCTCCGCTGCGAATTTCTCACGATAAAATTGCACGCAATTTATTGAGGATGGAGGGGAGGGGGCGGGCTGGCCGCCCGCGCCCTCAGTAGAACGCCAGCATCAGGGCGAGCAGCACCGCCACCACGGCGGGAGCGCGCCAGCCGATGGACGGCGAGAGGGCGCCGATCGCCCCGGCGATGCCACCCAGCACCACACCCACGATGGCGCTGACCCAGGCTTCGCGCACGCCGCCCACGGCGAGCGACAGCACCCAGCAGATCACGACGCCGGTGGCGATCTCGACGAAGGTGACGAAGCCGCGATAGGTGGCCTCGTGGGACGGGCCGTCCATCTCCGGGCTGTAGGCGGAGTCGGTGGCGTGTGTGATGTCGGCCATGATGCGGTAGACCCCGTCTTGTGCTCGTTGGGCGGGCTTTAGCGCATGCTCAAGGTCCCGGCAATCAGCCGCAGCAAGACCTCCGCGCAGGCTCCGGGTGCCGTCGGCCAAGCTCCAAATCCTTGTGGATACTCGGGTCTTGGGTCCGGAAACCGGTCTGCGGGCCCGCCTGGGCCGAAGGTCGAGGTGCGCAACCGCACCTTTTTCCAGGTCGAAAGTGGGGCGCCGACCCGGCGCCCCGCGCGTCAGGCCGGCTGCGGCAGACCCGCCTTCTCCAACGCCGCGTGCTGGCGGGCGGCGAGGTCGTCGAGGGAGAAGCGGTCGATCTGGGCCTCGAACAGGCGATGGTAGTTGAGTTCCGAGCGCAGGTGCAGGAACACCGCGCCCAGGCCCACCGCCGCCCGGTCCATGAACACGAATTCCCGCGGCACGGTCACGGGCCCGCGCTCCTTGAGGGCGCGGTGGACCTCGAAGGCCTGGCGGCGGCCATACTCGCCCGGCTTGACGCCGTCCGCCACCGTACGGACCCGGTCCTCGAGCAGCGGCCCGTAGATGAAGCGGGCCCAGATGTTGAGGATGTCGACGAGTTCGCGGGTGAGATTGCGGAACCCCCAGCTTTCGTAGGCGTGGACGATGCGCGCCTCGTCACCGTGCAGGAGCCCCTTGTAGAGATCGACCACGCCGCCGACGAAGCGGGGATGGAAGATGCGGATGCAGCCGTAATCGAGCAGGTTGATCCCCTGCGGCTCCCCGCCCTCGGAGAAGACCGTGTAGTTGCCGAGGTGGGGATCGCCGTGGATCACCGCGGCGCTGCTGAAGGGGTGCCACCAGGCCTGGAACATCGCGTGGGCGAGGCGGTTGCGCACCTCGAGCGGACCGCCGGTGAAGGTCAGGATCTTCTCGCCCTCGAGCCAGCGCTGGGTGAGCAGGCGCTTCGTCGAGAGTTCGGGGAAGACGACCGGAACCCGCACCGTCTCGATGCCCTTCAGCACGTCGGCGTAGAGGGCGGCGTGCTTGGCCTCGCGGGTGTAGTCGAGCTCCTCGCGCACCCGGTCGCCGATCTCCTTGGCGATCTCCCGGGTGTCGATCACCGAGCTGATGCGGCGGTGCAGCGCGAAGGCGAGTTCCAGCTGCTTCAGGTCCGCCTCGACGGCCGATTGCATGTCTGGGTATTGCAGCTTGCAGGCGAGCGCCGTGCCGTCCAGGGTCTCGGCCCGGTGAACCTGGCCGAGGGAGGCGGCGGCGGCCGGGCGCAGCGAGAAGTGGCCGAAGCGGGTCTGCCACTGGGGCCCGAGCTCGGCGGCCATGCGGCGCTTGACGAAGGCCGCGCCCATCGGCGGCGCCTCGGATTGCAGCTTCTGCAACTCGGCGGCGTATTCGGGCGGCAGCAGGTCCGGCACGGTGGCGAGCAGCTGCGCCACCTTCATGATCGGACCTTTCAGGCCACCTAAAGCCTGGGCCAGGGCCGCGGCGCTCGACAGGTCCTCGCCCTTGCGGCCGAGGAGCCGCGCGCCGGCCATCCGGGCGGCGACGCCGCCCACATTGGCGCCGACCTTCGCGTAGCGGGCGGCGCGGGCGGAGAAGCGATTGGCTTCGCTGTCGGAGGCGGACATGCGGGATGAGGCTCGTGCGTGAAGGCGCGCAAGGGTCTGACGCGCCGGTCTTCGAGCCTTAGATAAGCCCGGCTCCCGGTGCCGCCAGGGCGACCGGACAGCGCGGGGGTGTCATGGTCCGAGACGGGCAGGACCCGACGGGGCAGGACCCCGATGGGCACGGTCCCGGCGCACCGTCTCAGGTCTGCCGCAGGGCGGCGCGCAGGACCCGCACCATCTCCTCGATGGCGCCGTCCTGGTCCTTGGCGCGGACCGCGTAATCCACCGAGGCGTCGAGATGGGTGCTGATGAGCTGGAGCACCGCCTCGCGCACCGCCGCCGTGATGGCGTTCATCTGCTGCACCTCGTCGAGGCAGTAGCGGTCCTCCTGCACCATCGCCTGCAGGCCGCGCACCTGGCCCTCGATGCGCTTGAGGCGCTGGAGGATAGGCTTTTTCTCCTCATCGGTGCGACGAATCTGGAGGCGCCCGTCGACGTATTGGTAATCCATGATGTGCCTTCCCCGACCGTGGGGCCGCCTCGTCCGGGGGACTCGGGCGGCCCGGGCGACGTCGGGTCTGGTGATCGAGTGCCGCCCTGTCCCTAAGGAACGGCAATCGATCCTCCATCAGGGGCGCGCAGGTCAAGCTCAATCTTGGCGCCCGCGGCCCGCGCGCCCGCGGGCCTGGCGGCCTAGGTCTTGCTGTTGGTGACCGGGGCCGAGGTCATCTGCTCCTTCTGGGCGCCGGAATCGGGCCGGGCGGGTCCGAGCACCGGCTCCTCGCCGAGGGGCTCGAAGGCCTTGAAATGGAACTGGCCCTTGCCGTCGATCGACGGGCCCTCCGAGTAGCGGCCGGGGGGAACCGGCGTGCCGCTACGCTCGGTGCCCATGAACATGTAGCTGAACTCTTTGGCCTCTTTCGACTGATCGAAGCTGTTAGGCACCGGCAGCGCCTCCTTCAGGCCGCCCATGTCCTCGATGATCGCCAGCCATTGCTGCTGGTGCATCGTATCGCGGGCGATCAGGTAGCTGAGCATGTCCTGCATGCCCTTGTCGTGGGTGGAGTTGTAGAGCCGCACCGCCAGGGTCCGGCCGGTCGCCTCCGCCGCCACGTTGCAGAACATGTCGCCGACGAGGTTGCCGCTGGCATAGACGTGCGAGCAGTCGAACGGCGCACCGTCGCAATCGACGGGCAGGGCCGCCATGCCGGTGGAGAGCAGGTGGCGCTGGAGCATGCCCTCGACCACGTGGCGCGGCCGCTCGCCGCCCATCACGGCCCCGACGATCGGGTTGGCCTGGGCGGTGGTCTCCTGGAGCGTCGCCGGCGCGTCCTCGAGGTTGAGGGCCACCGCCGTCGACAGCATCTCGATGTGGCTGATCTCCTCGGTGGCGGTGTTGAGCAGCACGTCGCGGTACTTCGTGCTCGGCCCGCGGGCGCCCCAGGCCTGGAAGAAGTACTGCAGGCAGACGCGGATCTCGCCCTCGATGCCGCCGATCGCCTGCTGGAGCTGACGGGCGAACAGCGGATCGGGCTTCTCGACCTTCACCGGGTACTGAAGGCGCTTGTCGTGATAGTACATCGGGGTCTCCTGACCTGTCGTCGGGGTGATCCCGGCGCGGCGCGCCGCTGACGCCATCCTGAGATGATGATACTCAGTATGGGTATTGGAATCGCCGACCAACACGTCGCCCTTGGGGTGGTTCGAGCGTGACGGACGTTTTTCGAGGGGGTGCGGGTGGGTCGGGGAGGCCACCGGCAGTCGGCGCAGAGGGGGCCGCGTCTTGATCCTGCGGCACGGCGCAGGGCTGCTCGACGACGGGAATTCCAGCGCACTTCCGCTGTGCGGATCGGCGTGCCGACCGCGGTCGAAGCCGGTCTCGACATCGCAGCTCATCGGCGTAGGACGCGATAAAACCGGGCCCCGGCCATTGCCGCTCCCGGTCTCACCTCGTCAAAGACGGTATCCAGCCAAACAGAGGTTTGGTGGAGCTGAGGGGATTCGAACCCCTGACCTCCGCAGTGCGATTGCGGCGCTCTCCCATCTGAGCTACAGCCCCGCCGAAAGCGGGTATATGTCGTATCGCCGAGGCGATGTCACTACCCGGTGGCTCCGTACCACCTGCCTGCCACCTTGCCAACCCTGCGTTAACCACGCTGGGCAGGCCTGGTGGAGCTGAGGGGATTCGAACCCCTGACCTCCGCAGTGCGATTGCGGCGCTCTCCCATCTGAGCTACAGCCCCGTCCGAGGCGGGTGCCTTGTAGGCCGGCCCTTCTCAGCCTGTCAATTCCCTTGGTGGGCCCGCCGCGATGCGATTGCGCGCGGGTGCCCCGGGCTCGCACGGACCGCGCATGCGCTCGATTCTCTGGCTCATCGACAACATCATCACGCTCTACGTGTACCTGCTCATCGCCAGCGCCGTGCTGAGCTGGCTGGTGGCCTTCAACGTGGTCAACGTGCGCAACCCCATCGTGTCGCAGATCGGGGAGTTCCTGTTCCGGGTGACCGAGCCGGCCCTGCGGCCGATCCGCCGCATCCTGCCGAATCTCGGCGGCATCGACATCTCGCCGATCATCCTGGTCCTCGGCCTGTTCTTCCTGCGCAACCTGATGTTCGAGCTCTTCGCCGGCATGGCGTAGGGCCGTGACCACTCCGCCCTGGCGGGTCACGCCAGCGGGGATCGAGGTCCGGGTCCGGGCCACCCCGCGGGGCGGGTGCGACGCCCTCGACGGCGTCGAGACCCGGGACGACGGCGCGGCCGTGCTGAAGGTGCGGGTGCGGGCGGCGCCGGAGGACGGTGCCGCCAATGCGGCGATCCGGGACGTCCTGCGC
>JAEWKL010000053.1 GCA_023386115.1 Pseudomonadota bacterium | reverse complement strand
CCCCCCCCCCCCCCCCCCCCGGGCGCCGGGCGCCGCGGCTCCATGCCGCTCCCGGCGCTGATCGATGTCGAGGCCTTCGCGGCCGCCCGCAACCTCATGGGCCCGGAGCGGATCGACGGCCTGCTCGGGATGCTCGCCGCCGAGCTGGAGCAGCGCTTCCGCGTCCGCAGCGGCGACCGAGCCGGCCTCGCCCGGGACGCCCACGCGATGATCTCCGCCGCCGGGCTTCTCGGCTTCACCGGCCTGTCCGACCTCTGCCGCGAGATCGAGCAGGCCTGCCTCGCCGGCGCCGACCTGCCGGAGCTGCAACGCCGGATCGAGGCGGCGCGGGCGGCGGCGTTGCAGCAGATCGAGACCTTGCGGGCGGCGTGAGGCCGCGTCGCGGCTCGGCGCGGACGGGCGCCCGCCCCGATGCCGATCAACACAGCTGCGGCGTCCAGCGAGACAGAAGGGTGCCGGACGGTGCGATGTCGGGCTCGGCTGCGCCCGCCTGCCGGATCTCGGATCGAAACCGGCTGGGTGACACGTGGAAGGCCTTGGCGACGGCGCGGCTGAGGGAACTTTCGCTGGTGAAGCCGCAAGCACAGGCCGGAGCCGCGACCGACCGTTCCTCGTCCGGGCGCCGCACGGTTTTTCGCGCATGTCGAGCCGCTGCCGCTGGATGGAGTGCAGGACACCGTCATCCTCGCTGAACAGGTGATGGAGAATCGAGCGCGAGACGCCCGCCCCCTGGCGACCGCGGCCGGATCGAGATGCGGATCGGTGAGATGGGCGGCGATGACGGCCTCGGCTCGTTCACGCCGCCGGGTCTTGCCGACGATGCGCGTCCGCGGCGAGGCCGAGGAGTTCGGCGGCGGTCCGCGCGGCATGCGCCGCACCGTCCGACGACAAGGTGTCGGGCGCATCACTGACGCGGCGAAATCCGCGGGCAGGCTGGCAACCGGACGCGGCAGGATGGCGCCGTGGACCTGCTCGACCCGGCCCAGCACGGCCTGCACGTGCTCGCGCGCCAGCTGCGCCGAGATGAGGTGACCCCTCCATCCGGGAGTGGTGGGGACGGGACGTATCGACCACCGCGGTCTCGCCCGGCAGCAGGCGCCGCTCCGCCCCGATCGGGCCTGCCACGACGCTGCCCGACAGCAAGACGTGAATGGAGAAGTGATCGAAATCGCCGCGCCGCCCCCGGGCAGCATTGCGGCCGTGCAGAAGTCCGCCGATCCGGCGGTCGAAAACGATCATCCGGGGATGCGGAGGACCTGGACCTTTGCCCGGAAGGGCCGTCGGTCCGATCGACATCTTCCGTCGAGTCGTACCGGTGAAGATACGCTTCGAATCTGCCAGTCCCACCTAAGAGTCGGCTATCGAAAATCGGGAACTGAATCGATTTCGACAGGTGATTCAGTCCATTTTCGACTTATGATTCGTTTTGAAAATCCATCTAGATCGCCTTCGTTCCTGAAAATCCGATCACTCGGCGGGAGCGAAGGCCAGTTATGTTAGGTATTTTTGTGTCGAAGATCGTCAAGGCGATCTATTGATCTGTTCTCAGGTTTTCGCTAGGCCCGATGCTCCGGTTTCCTGGGCTTGGCATCGAACATCCGGGCCGGGTCAACCGTCTGATGCATGAGCGTCTTAGGTTGCCAGTCTCAGTCCCAGCCTGCTTCCCGCTCGCATGCCTTGCGGGCGGTCGGGTGGGTTTTTTCCCATTGAGTGATCGACCGCGTCTCGTCATCGCTCATCTTGCTGTTCATGCAGGTACAATAGGCGGAAACGACCGACGCTGCGACTTTGGCTTCTTGGTTGTCGCTGAGACATTGCCGGATCCACTTGCGATCATCCGCCGTCTCGGCGAATGCGGACGAGGCTAAGCAAACACTGCTGATAAAAAGCAGCGTTCTAAAATTGTTTAGCATTCTCTTTTCCCGAAATTTAAGCCGGAATCATCCGCGGCGAGTCGGATTATTCGACGCCGGCTCCGGCTTCGTCAACATGACGATCTCTGTCGAACGGGAAAATTCAAAAATAGTCACGCCTGGCTTGCAAGATCGATCGGTCGATCTGCTTCGCCATGACAGATTTCGGCACGGCTGCCTTTCCGGGAGCGATGTCCCCGGAAGGACCGCCCGGTCCGTGACCGCCTCCGGCACGATCGGCCGGCATTCCATGCGTTGCCCGCCTCGCGTCACCCGGCCCCGATCGCGGAAAAGCCTGTGACGATGCCGGGATCCTGCCGCGTGCCGAGCCGCAGACGGAGGATGGTGCGATCGACCGCCCGCATATCACCGGATCTCACATTGCTCCCGGCAAGGCGCTCTGCTTTCAGATCGGTGTCGCTGCGCCAGGCAGCACAACATCCAGAGGGCGTGCGTGCCGACGATCGACGACAGGGTCGCGGACTTGCTGACGGCTCCGCATTTCGAGCGCGCTGCCGTGAGCCTCGCCTCCGGTTTTGCCGCGATTCAGCATGCGGCGCCCCGGTTGACGTCGCTCTTCTCGACGCAGCAGCGCTGGCTGATGTCGCACGTCGCCCTGGCGCTGTATTTCCGCGCCACCCGCACCGATTGTCCGGGCCTGTCGCTCCGCACGATCCTCGACGAGCTCTTGCCGCACGGGCTGGTGAGCCGCAACACGGTGGCGGCCTATTTCTCGGAGCTCCGGCATTACGGCATCATCCGGCCCGTCGCGTCCACCGGCTTCGTCGAGCCCGATTCGGCGGTTCTGACGGCGCTGGCGGAGTGGTTCCGGCTGCATCTCGCCGCCCTGGACATGCTGGATGGGAGAGACCGGGTGGCGCTGCTGCGCCGGTACGGGGAGGGCTTCCTCGCCGAGATCGAGCCGGCGGTGGCGGATGCGCTGGTTCGCTGCACCGCAATCCGAATGCCGCCGCCGATCTACGCGCTCTTCGCCCATATCGACGACGGCGGCAGCCTGATGGATCGCCTGATGCTCGGCCTGGAGCCGGGGACCTGCCCCCGGCAGGAGCGGGCGAGCACCCCGATCACCTCCGTCTCGACGTTGGCGCATGGCCTCAACCTGTCCCGAACCCATGCCGGCCGTATCCTCGCGACGGCCATGGCGGCCGGAGCGCTGGGCTGGAGCGGCAGGCCCGGCCGCTCGCCGATCTGGCTGTCGCCGGTCTTCCGAGCCGAATACGCGCGGATGCAGGCCACGAAGCTCGCCATCATCGATGCCGCTCTCGCCTCGTTCGCCCGCGGCACCGAGACGGCGATGCCGGCGGGATGGAGCGGCGAGGACACGGCGGGCGGGCCGCCCGGCATGCCGGCCTGGACCGTGTCGGACGCCTCCTGATCGTCGAACAGCCGTCGGGCGCGCGGCGACGCGTGACGCCCCTTCCGGTGCCGCTGGTCAACGTCCTCCGACCATCGGCCCTCGTTCCGGGTCCGGTATGGGCCTGAGAAGGGCAGGGGGGAGAGGCGTCAACCCGTCCCGTCCCGCAGAGCCAGCTCCCGCCGCACCGCCTCCGCGCCCGCTACCTGCCCTCCGGCCGCCTCGATCGCCTGCCGCGCCGCCGCGACCCAGTCCCGGTTGCCCCGCGTGCTGCCCCACGGCGCGTCCTCCAGCCCGACCCGGACATGGCCGCACCGCGTCACCGCCGCCGGCACCAGCGGCAGGATGTCGACGCCGAGGCCCGCCACCATCCAGGGCGCGCCCGGCGCGCACTCGGCCAGCAGGGCCAGATGCGCGGCGAGATAGGCCGGCCGCGGCGGAAACCCCCAGGCGAACTCGTCCGAGAACATGAAGCGGTAGACCGGTACCGGCGGGCGGGGCTCCAGAGCGGCGAGCGCCGCGCCGAGGCGGGTGAAGCCCGGCTCGTAGATGGCGTAGCCCGGGCGGATGCGGTGGGTGCGGGCAATGCGCAGGCCCTCGCGGATATCGGCCATCGGGTTCTGGTAGAGGAAGCCGCTCTCCTCGGCCGAGGCCTCGTCGTAGCGCAGGAAGGTGGTCGAGCCGGGATCGCACACCGCCCACTCGATCAGGCCGCGCCGGGCCAGCTCCTCGGTATGGGCGTAGCGCTTCGCGGCGCTCGCCGCGTAGTCCGATCCGGCGAGCGGGATCGTCGGGTAGACGATCACGTCGGCCTTCGCGCGGATGCCCTCGATGATGCGGGCATAGGTCTCCCAGGCGTCGTTCTGGCGCCCGGTCTCCGGATCGTAGGCGTGGACATGGACGATCGCCGCCCCTTCGGCTGCCGCCGCGAGCCCGTCCGCCACCACCTCGTCGACGGTGATCGGAATGCCGGGCTGGCGCTCGCGGCCCCACGGCCCGTTCAGGGCCGCCTCGATCCAGATCTCCGCCATGACGGGCCTCCCGCGATTGTCAGGCCATCATGCGCTGCCCGCGTGCCGCTGTCTTCCGTGTCGGCTCGGCTCTTGCAGGCGCTGACGGGCTCGCAATCCCGGGAAGGTCCATGCCGACGCACCACGAGATCCCCGCCACGCCCGACACGATGGTGCTGGGCTATTTCGACGCCGCCCTGCCGCCGGTGCTGACGGTGGAATCCGGCGACACCGTCACGCTGCATTCCCACCCGGCCGGCGGGAGCGCGACGCTCCACCCCGATCCTTCCCGCCATCCGGCCGATTACCTCGCTGCCCTCGACGCGCTCTCGCCCGGCATCGGTCCGCACTTCGTCACCGGGCCGGTCCATGTTCGCGGCGCGGGGCCCGGCGACGTGCTGCAGGTCGACATCCTCGACCTCAAGCTCCGGATGGATTGGGGCTTCGTCGCGATCATGCCGCTGCTCGGCACCCTGCCGGACGAGTTTACGGATTACGAGACCATCCACCCGGACATCGACGCAGGCCGCGGCGTCGCGGTGCTGCCCTGGGGCACGGAACTGCCGCTCGACCCGTTCTTCGGCATCCTCGCCACCTCGCCGCCGCCGTCCTGGGGCCGGGTGACCTCGCCGGTGCCGCGCCGCTTCGGCGGCAACATGGACAACAAGGAGCTGAAGGCCGGCACCACCCTCTACCTGCCGGTCTTCACCGAGGGCGCGGGCTTCTATGCCGGCGACGGCCACGGCGTGCAGGGCGACGGCGAGGTCTGCATCACGGCGCTCGAGACGGGCCTGACCGGCACGTTCCGGCTCACAATCCGCAAGGACCTCGCCTTTGAGTGGCCCTTCGCCGAGACGCCGACCGACCTGATGTCCATCGGCCTGCACGAGAGCCTGGACGAGGCGATGCGCCAGGCGGTGCGCGAGATGATCCGCCACGTCCGTGCCCGCACTCGCCTCACCCGCAACCAGGCCTACATGCTCTGCTCGCTCGCCGGCAACTTGCGCATCACGCAGACGGTCGACGGCAACAAGGGGGTGCACATGCTGCTGCCGAAAGCGGCGCTTCCGGGGACGCGGTGAGCGCATGGACCTCCGCTTCGACGCAGTGCCGCCCCGCGACCGCTATCGCCTGCTCACCGCCCTGGTGACGCCGCGCCCGATCGCCCTCGTGACCACGCGCTCAGGGAGCGGCATCGACAACGCGGCGCCGATCAGCTTCTTCCAGGTGCTCGCCGAGGAACCGCCGATCGTGTGCTTGAGCTTCAACCTGCGCTCCGACGGCACCCTGAAGGATACGCCCCGCAACATCGCCGAGACCGGCGAGTTCGTGGTCAACCTCGTCGACGAGGCGCTGGTCCCGGCGATGAACGTCTGTGCCGCCGAGTTCCCTCACGGAGAGAGCGAGATCGCGGCGGCGGGGCTGACGCTCCTGCCCTGCACCGGCGTGGCGCCGGGGCGGATCGCCGAGGCGCCGGCGAGCCTCGGCTGCCGCAGCCACACGGTGATCGACCTCTCGCCCGAGCGCCGGATCGTGCTCGGGCAGGTGGTATCGGTGCAGGCGAGGGACGAGTTCTTCACCCCGGACGGGCGCCACCTGCGCGACGGCGCCTTCCTGCCGGTCGCCCGGCTCTACGGCGACCTCTACGCCCGCACCGGGGACCGCTTCGCGGTGCCCCGGGTCACACCGGAGGAGGTGAAGGGGCGCTAAGCATCATTCGCCGAAGTGGTCACCGGTTCGGCGACGAAAATGATGCAAAAATAAGAAGCTAAGCGGAATTGCCCTGTGCAGTTCTGCTTAGCCCCTGACCGCGTCCGGCACCCCGAACACCGCAAGCGTCGTCTCCCCGGCGGAGAGCCGCTTCTCCCAGCCGATCTCGGCCTGGGCCCGCTCCTCGGCCTTCACGATCAGGCCCTCGGCCGCCTCGCGCGGGATCACCACGACGCCGTCGTCGTCGCCGAGGATCAGGTCGCGCGGGCGGACCGGGGCGCCGCCGATCGTGACGGGCGCGTCGACCGTGCCGCCCTCCTTCGAGGCCGGGCCGCGGGCCGTGACGTGCCGGGTGAACACCGCGAAATCGCTCCAGCCGCCGAGGATGCCGGTGTCGCGCACGGCGCCGTCGGCCAGCAAGCCGACGATGCCCTTGCGCCGGGCGGCGGTGGAGAGGAGGTCGCCGATCATCGCGACGTCGCTGCGCCCCCCGCCGTCGATCACCACCACGTCGCCGGCTTGCGCCACCGCGATGGCGTGGTGCACCGCGCCGTAATCCTTCGGATCGCAAGACGCGGTGACGGCGCTGCCGAGCAGCACCGGCCCCCCGGCGATGCGCCGCAGCGGCCGGATCGCCGGATCGACCTGGGTCCGGCCCTCCAGGAGATCGACCACCACCGCCACCGGCACGGCGGCAAAGCGCGCGATCAGCTCGGGGTCCAGGCGGGGCGGGGTCTCGGCGATGATGCGGGTCGGCATGGCGTCTCCTCTCGCGTCCGGCCGTCTTCGCTTTGCGGCCGGTCCCCGATCTCTATAGGCTGCCGGGCAGCGCGCCGACAGGCGCGGAACAAGCAAGAATCCGACGCGCCGACAGGCG
>JAEWKL010000050.1 GCA_023386115.1 Pseudomonadota bacterium | reverse complement strand
GGCGAGCCCCGGGATGACGGGGAGGGGGTGTCGGCCGATGCCCGAAAGCCATCCGCTGCCCACCCCCTCACCGTTGCGCCAGCTTCCCCGTCCCCGGCTCCTGCATCGGCCTTGCGCCCATCGTCACCGGCGACGGGCTGACGAGGCTGCCTGGCCGCACCCGCTGCAAGCCGTTGACGACGATCCGCTCGCCCCCCGACAGCCCGGCGGTGACGACCCGCAGGCCCTCGACCGCCCGGCCGAGGGTCACGGCCCGGAACTCGGCCCGGTTGTCGGCCCCGACCACCAGCACGAAGCGCTTGTCCTGATCGGTGCCGACCGCCCGCTCGTCGACGAGGAGCAGCCGCTCGGGCGCCGCCTGGCCGAGGCGCATGCGGGCGAACTGGCCCGGGATCAGGTGCCCGTCGCCATTGGCGAAGGTGGCCCGTACCCGCACGGTGCCGCTGCGGGCATCGACTTTGTTGTCGATGAACTGGAGGTGCCCCTTGGCCCGTTCGCCGTCGGCGGTCGCCATCTCGACCGGGATGCGGTCGAGCTTGCCGCGCCGGCCCGACGGGTCGGCGATTGCCGCGAGCGCCTTCAGGACCACCGTCTCGTCGGCGTCGAAGCTCGCGTAGATCGGGTCGACCGAAACCAGGGTGGTGAGCACCGCGGCGCCGGCGCCCGTCGCCACGAGGTTGCCCGGGGTGATCTCCCGGCGCCCGACCCGGCCGCTCACCGCCGCCCGCACCTGCGTGTAGTCGAGGTTGAGCCGGGCGGAGGCCAGCGTCGCCTTCGCGGCGTCGAGATTGGCCTTCGCCTCCTTGAAGGCGTTCGCCCGCACGTCGAGGTCGCGCGCGGTGACGATGCGCTGGTCCGACAGGCGCTGCCCGCGCTCGTAGTCGCTCGCCGTCAGCGCCAGCCGCGCCTCGGCGCCCGCCACCTGCGCCTCGAGGCGCTGCACCTCCGCCGCGTAAGGCGCAGGATCGATCGTCACCAGCAGGTCGCCGGCGCGGACGAGGTCGCCCTCCGAGAAATGCGTCGCCTGGACCGCGCCGCCGACCCGGGCCCGCACGTCGATGCGCTCGACCGCTTCAAGGCGGCCCGAGAATTCGTCGAACAGCACCACGTCGCGGGGCTCGACCGCGGCGACCGGCACCGGGACCGCCTGCTCGACGGGCGGGGTCGCGGCCGCGGCCTGATTGCCCGAGAGGCGCGACAGGGGAGCGAAATGGTAGGATGCCCCTGCGAGAAGCGCGAGGGCGAGGCCGGCCGCGGCGAGGCGCGGGGTCTTTTTGGAAGGGACGACAGCTGGATCGGGATTCACGACCGGCTCCGACATCTGTAAGGTGCGCTACACATGTCGGCGTGGACGCCGGCCGTCAAGAGACTTATCTACCACTCGATACAAAAGTTGGAGCCAGCGGACAATGGTGATGGGGCGGCCCCGGTCCTTCTGCACGGACAAGGCCCTCGACGAGGCGATGGAGGTTTTCTGGCGCCACGGCTACGATGGCGCGACCCTCGCGATGCTGACGAAGGCGATGGGCATCAAGCCGCCGAGCCTCTACGCCGCCTTCGGCAGCAAGGAGGGCCTGCTGAAGGCCGCCCTCGACCGCTACGCCGAGCGGCGCTCCGCGCACATGCGCTACGTGCTCGCCGGCGCCACCGCCCGCGACGTGGCCGAGCGCTTCCTGTCGAGCATCGCCGAGAGCCACACCGACCCGGCCAATCCGCCGGGCTGCCTGCTGGTCCAGGGGGGGCTGGCCTGCGGCGCAGGCTCCGAGAACATTCCGTTCGAACTCGCCACCCGCCGTGCCCAGACCGAGACCGAATTGCGCGAGCGCTTCGTGCAGGCGAAGGGGGAGGGGGATCTGCCGGAGGACAGCAACCCGGCCGCGCTCGCCCGCTTCCTGTCGACGGTCGCCTCGGGGATGGGGGTGCTGGCCTCCTCGGGGGCCGACCGGGAGGCGCTGCGGGAGGTGTCGCTCGTGTCGCTCGGCGCGTTCCCACCAAGCCCCGAGGCGGGCGACCGGCGGGGCTGACGCCCGGCCCGCCATCTCGCGGGCGCGCGAGGCCCCGACGCATACCGCCCGGCGATCGAGAGCAGGCTTGCTGGAGGCGGCCGATGCGGCGCCCGCTCGGTTCTCGGTTGCCACAGATGTTCGTCGCAAAACCGACAGTTGCGATTCGATGATTGCGGAATAGGCTCGGAATTCCGTGACGGATCTGGGCTCGCGGACAGTGGATCCCGCGTGCGAACTAGCCGCAATATCATGATCGGAGGTGGGTTCTTCGTCAGGCGCTCGGCCATAGGTCCAGTGCCGCCAGTTAGATCTTTTACCGAAAATTATAGGAATTCTGGCTCATTGGCGGCCCGGGGCATCAACCCGCATTCTCAAGGGAGCCCGTCACAAGGCTCTCAACGGCAAGCCGCACGTCGAGCTGGATCACCGCATGATCTCCCTCTCCAAGCTGGCCGTCCGGCTGCCCTCGACCATCATCGGGCTCGCGCTCGTCAGCGCGACGGTGATGGGCGGACTGAGCTGGTACTCGGCCAAGAGCAGCCTGGTCGCGGCGGTCCAGGACAGGCTCGAACTCGCCGCGACGGCGACCGGGCACGGCGTCGCCCTCGTCGCCGACCAGGCCAGGGCCGATTTCGTCGCCGCCGCCGGTCACCCGCAGGTCGCCTCGAACTTCACCGACCTGATCGAGACCCTCGATCCGGGCAAGCCCGATTACGCCGGGCTCCTGGCGGCCTTCCGGGCCCCGCCGAACCGCGACGCGCGGCTCGCCTTCGACGGCACCACCACCAACACCATGTATGGCCGCCGGCACGTCAAGGTGCAGGAGGTGGCCCGCAAGCTCCTGAGCCAGCCCGGCTACGCCGATCTCCTGTTCCTCGATCCGAACGGGCGCATCGTCTATACAGCGACCAAGGGCGACGATTTCGCCGCCTCGGTCGGCGATCCGGCCCTGCGCGAGACCGGCCTCGCCCGGCTGTTCGCGCAGATGAAGGAAGCCGGGCCCGACGCGGTTTCCTTCGCGGATTTCTCCGCCTATCCGGTCGGCGGCGCCCCGGCGGCCTTCATCGGCAAGGCGATGAACCGGCGCGCGAACGTCGCCATGGGCACCGCGCAGGCGGTGGAGCGCGCCGGCTACATCGTGATGCGCATCACGCCCGCCC
>JAEWKL010000129.1 GCA_023386115.1 Pseudomonadota bacterium | reverse complement strand
GCATCGACGTGTCGATGCCAAGGTGCGAGGGTATAAGATTTAAGCTTTTCGACTCCATCCTATCCCCGCCCCACCACCGTCCGGATCGCGAAGCTCGACTGGATCCGCGCCACACCGGGTAAGCGCGACAGCACCTCCTTGTGCAGGCGCTCGTAATCGCCCGCATCCGACACCTCGATCCGCATCAGGTAATCGGACAGGCCGGTCATCAGGTAGCAGTCGCGCACCTCCGGGCAGCGGCGCACCGCCGCCTCGAAGCGGTTGAGCGATTCCTCGGTCTGCCGCTCCAGGGTGATCTGGGTCAGCACGACGAGATGCGCCTCGCGTTCGTCGGCCTCGATCAGGGCGGTGTAGCCGCGGATGGTGCCGTTCTGTTCGAGCAACCGCAGGCGGCGCAGGCAGGCCGAGGGCGACAGGCCCACCTTGGCGGCGAGGTCCGCGTTGCTGATGCGCCCGTCGTCGCGCAGGACGCGCAGCATGCGCGCGTCGATCTCGTCCCGCCCGGCCACTGCGCAATCTCCTGTCGTTCTGTCGCAGATTATTGTGTGTCGTAGCATAATCTCGCAGGTCATGCGCCGATCCGGCGGGAAATTCGGCGATCCTTGCGCGACACTCCCTCCATCGATCAGGCGCCGGGTCGGTCAGCGAGGCTAAGGGCGCGACAGAAGGTTTTGCGGCGATGCGCGTTCTGATCCTCGGCGGCGGCGTGGTCGGCGTCACCTCGGCCTATTACCTGGCCAAGGCCGGCCACGAGGTCACGGTGCTCGACCGCCAGCCGGGTGCGGGCCTCGAGACCAGCTTCGCCAATGCCGGCCAGGTCTCGCCCGGCTACTCGGCGCCCTGGGCCGCCCCCGGCATCCCCGTCAAGGCGATGAAGTGGCTGATGATGCGCCACCGGCCGCTGGTGCTGTGGCCGAGCCTGGAGCCCAAGCTCTACGGCTGGCTCGCGCGGATGCTGGCGAACTGCACCGAGGATGCCTATCGCCGCAACAAGGGCCGGATGGTGCGGCTCGCCGAGTACAGCCGCGACGTGCTGCGCGACCTGCGCGCCGAGACCGGCATCACCTACGATCACCGCGAGAAGGGCACGCTCCAGCTCTTCCGCACTCAGAAGCAGCTCGACCACGTCGGCGACGACACCGGCGTGCTCGACGAGTACGGCGTGCCCTACGAGGTGCTGGACCCGGCGGGCTGCATCGCGGCCGAGCCGGCACTCGCCCGGGTTGCCGGCACCTTCGTGGGCGGCCTGCGCCTGCCGGGCGACGAGACGGGCGACGCGCATCTCTTCACGCAGCGGCTCGCCGCGATCTGCGAGCGGATGGGCGTGACGATCCGGTATGGCGCAACCATCACGTCCTTGCGCCAGGACGGCGGCCGGATCGCGGGCGTGGGCCTTGCCGGCGGCGAGGTGCTGACGGCCGACGCCTACGTCGCCGCCATGGGCAGCTACACCCCAGCGATGCTGAAGCCGCTCGGCATCGAACTGCCGGTCTATCCGGTGAAGGGCTACTCCCTGACCCTGCCGATCACGAACGCGGAGGCCGCCCCGGTCTCGACCGTGATGGACGAGACCTTCAAGGTGGCGATCACCCGGCTCGGCGACCGCATCCGGGTCGGCGGCACGGCGGAGCTCGCCGGCTTCAGCCAGGCGTTGCGCGGCCCGCGCCGGGCGACGCTGGAGCGCTCGGTCCTCGACCTCTTCCCGGAGGGCGGCGACGTGTCCCAGGCGAAGTTCTGGACCGGCCTGCGCCCGATGACCCCGGACGGCACCCCGATCGTCGGCGCGACGGCTTACGCCAACCTCTACACCAACACCGGCCACGGCACGCTCGGCTGGACCATGGCCTGCGGCTCGGGCCGGCTGCTCGCCGACCTGATCGGCGGCCGGGCCCCGGAGATCGCGCATCAGGACCTCGCCGAGTCGCGCTACGCCAAGGCGGCGTGAGGGCGTCTTCGCATCTCGCCGGCCGTCACCGTCACCCTCCTGATCATCCCGGGGTCGCGCGAGCGGAGCCCGGGATGCCCCTGTGAGGCGGGAGCACGAGTGCGGGTTCTGCCCTCGACATTGCCTCTCCCGCCCTAAATCCCCGCTCCGAGCGGGGAAACGGCGCATGACGTGGGTCGCAGGCGTGGACGGGTGCCCGGGCGGCTGGATCGCGGTCTTCGCCCCGCGCGACGGTGCCCCCGACACCATCCGCGCCCAGGTGCTGCCGAGCCTCGCGGCGATCTGCGACGGGCCGGAAGCACCGGCGATCGTGGCCGTCGATATACCCGTAGGCTTGCCGGACCGGGTCGGCCCCGGCGGGCGCATGGCGGAGGTGCTGGTGCGGCCGCTCCTCGGGCCGCGGCGCGCCTCGGTCTTCCCGACCTCGGCCCGCAGCGTCGTCTACGCGCCCGACTACACGGCGGCCATCGCCCTGTCGCGCCGGCCCGAGACCCAGCCCTTCGCTCCCTCCCCGCCCGCCAACGCGATCTTTCCGCGCATCCGCGAGGCGGACGGCCTGCTGCGGGCGCGGCCCGACCTGCAGGCCCGGGTCTACGAGGTGCATCCGGAACTCGCTTTCCTGTGCCTCAACGGCGGCGCAGCCCTGCCCGAGCCGAAGCGCAAGCCGGCCGGCGCGGCCCTGCGGCGCGCGCTTCTGGCGA
>JAEWKL010000844.1 GCA_023386115.1 Pseudomonadota bacterium | reverse complement strand
GGATGACGCCGCGGATCGGCATCGGGCTGGTCCCGACCGCCTGGGCGAGGGAGCGGATCGTCACGGCCTCGCCGGGGACGAAGCGGCCCTGGTGCAACGCAGCCTGGAGCGCGAGGTAGACCCGGCCTTGCACCGTGCTGACATCGACCGAATCGACCCTGTCGTCCATGTCGCTCACCCTTCCCGGTCTGGGAACGCCTTGCCCAGGGTGAACGCCTTGCCCGAGGGGCGGCCCGCCCCGGGATCCTTCGCATGATCGCTGCGCGGCAGCAACGATCCGGCGGGTAACCGTTAGGGTGATCCATGATCCGTGATCTGTGATCACAAAATCTTGACACCGGCCTTCCCCTGCGGGATGCTGACCGTGGGAGAGCTCCTGAACAGGGGCTCGCCGGCGACAACCGCGGGACAGCGGGACGCCGGCGGACGCTTCGAAGAGCGGCACATCCGGGAGCGAAGCCTTCCGGACGCTCAGCCGGGCCGACGTGCTCCCCACCTCCGTGACGCGATCGCCACCGTCCCGCGCGGACGCCCGTGGCCCCACGCAGACCATCGAGCGGGAAGACACCATGACATCGTTGAAGGCCCTGGCCCTCTCGCTCGCATGCGGGGGGCTGCTGAGTTCGCTTGGTCCGGCCCCGGCCGACGCGGCGGACAAGAAGTTCAAGATCTTCCTCAGCATGAGCTTCATCGGCAACGATTGGCAGGCCGAGGCCGCCAACATGATCAAGGCCATGGCCGCCTCGCCCGGCCTGCGCGACAAGGTCGATCTCGAGGTCCAGGTCGCCGGTCCCAACGCGCAGAAGCAGATCCAGCAGATCAACGCGATGGTCCAGGCCGGCGCTCAGGCCATCGTCGTCTATCCGATCTCGCCGACCGCCCTGAACATGGCGGTCAAGAACGCCTGCGCGAAGAACGTGGTCGTGATCGCCTACGACTCGATCATCTCGGAGCCCTGCGCCTACAACGTCCACATCAACCAGAAGGAGTGGGGCCGGGCCTCGGCGCAGTGGCTCGCCGACACGCTCCACGGCAAGGGCAACGTCGTCCTCGTCACCGGCGTGCCCGGCACCACCGTCGATACGCTGCGGACGGGCGGTGCCAAGGCGGTGCTGGCGAAGTACCCGGACATCAAGATCCTGGCCGAGGTGAGCGGCCAGTGGAGCCAGGCGGTGGCGCGCACCGAGCTGTCGAAGGTCCTGGCCACGCGCTCCTGGGACCAGATCGACGGGCTGTGGATGCAGGCCGGCTGCTACATCGCGAACACGATGCAGGCCGAGGCCGGCATCCCGGACGAGAAGATCCGACCCTGCGCGGGCGAGGCCTCGAATGGCGGCCGCCTCCAGATGCTGCCGAAGGACACCAAGGTCGAGGGCACCAACGGCAGCTACCGCCCCATGGGCGCGCCGCGCTGGTCGTCGGGCTCGCAGAACTTCACCGGGGCGCTCGCCCTCAAGCTCGCCGTGGACAAGCTGGAAGGCAAGACGATCCCGCCGCTCACCGAGGTCCCGCAGGCCATCGTGACCAACGCGACCGTCAAGCTCTGCCAGGAGGGCAGCTGGGCCGAGATGAAGGCCGGCTGCAACGTGTTCCAGCCCTCGATCATCACCAATCCCGGCTGGTTCGCCTCGATCTACTCGCCCGACACGCCCGAACTGGGACTGAAGGCCGCCCTCCTCGGCCAGCCCGAACCATGACCGGGCCGTTCCCTCCGGCCTCCGTCGCCGTCGCGGGCCTGCGCAAGGCCTACGGCCCGACGGTCGCCCTGGACGATGTCGGCTTCGCGATCGAGGCGGGCAGCGTCCACGCGCTCCTCGGCGAGAACGGGGCCGGCAAGTCGTTGCTGGTCAAGATCCTGTCCGGCCTCGTCCGGCCGGATACCGGGCAGATCCTCGTCTCCGGCCGGCCGGTCTCGCTGCCGAGCCCCCGCGCCGCGCAGGGCTTGGGCATCCAGACCGCCTTCCAGGAGATGACGCTCATCCGCGACCTCACGGTCCTCGACAACATGGCGCTGCCGGCCGCCCCGACGAACGCGCTCGGGATGGTGCGGGGCCGTGCCGTCGAGGACGCGGTCTCGGCCCATTTCGCGGATCTCGGCCTCGAGGGCATCGACCTTTCCGCCGAGGTGGGCGAGCTGGAACTCGCCGAACGCCAGAAGGTCGAGATCGCCCGCGCGGTCTTCCGCCGGCCCCGGATCCTCCTCCTCGACGAGCCCTCCTCCACCCTCTCGGGCTCGGATGTCGACTGGCTCGGGCAGATCATCGACCGGCAGCGCGCGGCCGGCGTGACGATCGTCTTCATCTCCCACCGCCTCGTCGAGGTCCGGGCTTTCTGCTCGGGCGTCACCGTGCTGGGCGGCGGCCGGCACGTCGCGACCAGCGACGTGGACGTGTTCACGGATGCCGAGCTGGTCAGCCTGATCGCCGGGCGCAACCTCGTCCATTCCTTCCCGCCCCGCACTGCCGAGCCGCACGATCGGGGCCCGGAGGTGCTGCGCGGCGAGCGACTCGCGACCGCGGGCAAGCTGCGCGACGCGTCCTTCTCCCTGCACCGGGGCGAGATCCTGGGCGTCGCCGGCTTGCAGGGGATGGGGCAGCTCGACCTGTTCCTGGCGGCGTTCGGCATGGCCGACCTGACCGGGGGCCGCTTCTGCGTCGACGGGAAGGAGGTCGCGATCGCCTCGCCCCGCGACGCCATCGACGCGCGCATTGGCATCAGCCTCCTGCCCGAGGATCGCAAGACCGAGGCGCTGTTCCTCAAGCTCGACGGCACGCAAAACGCCTCGCTGCCGACGATCGACCGCTTCACGCGGCTCGGCCTCGTCGACGCGGCGCAGGAGCGGGATGCGGTCGAGCGCGCCTTCCGGCTGGTCGAGGTCGACCGGCGCGCGCTCTGGATGCCGGTCGGCGCCTTCTCGGGCGGCAACCAGCAGAAGGTCGCCATCGCTAAGTGGCTGCTGACCGAGAGCCGCATCCTGATGGTGTACGACCCGACCCGCGGCATCGATGTCGGAACCAAGAACGAACTCTACCGCCTGCTCCAGGCCTACGTACGGATGGGCGGCGCGGTCCTGTTCTACTCGACCGAGATCCCCGAACTCGTCCACCTCGCCGACCGCGTGATGGTGTTCTACGGCGGCCGCGTGGCCGCGGAACTGTCCGGCGCCGCGCTGACTGAGGAAGCCATCCTCGCGGCGGCCCTGGGCTGGCATTCCGAGACTGCGAGATCCGCCTGATGAGCCACATCGCCCTGCCGGTCGCGACCGGCCCGCGCCGCACGCCCCCGCGCCACGCCCCCGAGCGCCCCAGCCTTCTGCCGCACCGGCTTCGCCTCGGGCGCCACCGCGGACTGATCACGGCAGCCCTCGTCCTCCTCGTTCTCATAGGCCTGCTCGCCGCGACCAGCGCACGCTCCCTCGGCTACGACGACCTCGCGCAGCTCGCGGCCTCGGGGGCGACCCTGGCGATCCTGTCCGCCGGCCTGACGGTCGTCGTCATCGTCGGCGGCCTGGACCTGTCGGCGGCGTCGGTCGTCTCCCTCGTCAACTGCGTGCTCGCGACCTGGTCGCCGGACGGATCCGGCTCGCCGCTCGCGCTCATCGGCCTCGGCCTCGCGACGGGCCTCGCCTGCGGCGCCTTCAACGGGATCCTCATCGCCCTGCTGCGATTGCAGCCGATCGTGGTCACGCTCTCGACCATGTTCATCCTCCAGGGGCTCACCCTGCTCGTCATGGAGAAGCCCGGCGGCGCGGTCTCGCCCGACCTGTCGGCCCTCCTGACCGGCGACCTCGTCCCGGGGGTGCTGCCCACGCCGGTGGCGCTGGTCGTCGGGATCCTACTCCTCTGGGTCTGGCTCAAGCGGACGCCGCTCGGACGGGCGATCTACGCGGTGGGCAGCGACGCCGAGGCGGCGCACGCCTCCGGCCTCCGCGCGCGGCTCACCGTGTTCCTCACCTACGTCATCGGGGGCGCCTGCTACGGCCTCGCGGGCGTCTTCGTCAGCGCCCAGACCGGCTCCGGCGATCCGCTCGTCGGCAACCCCATGCTCTTGCAGATGTTCGCGGCCGTCGTGGTCGGCGGAACCCTGCTGGGCGGGGGGCGCGGCGGCTGCACCGGCTCGGTGCTGGGCGCCTACGTCCTGATGATCACCGTCAACATCCTGCTCGTGCTCAACGTCTCGGCCTCCTACTCCACGGTCGCCGAGAGCCTGATCCTGCTGCTGGCGGTCCTCGCCGCCTCCCTCCGGCGCGGCTCGACCCTGTGGGGCGC
>JAEWKL010000885.1 GCA_023386115.1 Pseudomonadota bacterium | reverse complement strand
GGCAAGTTCCGAGCGCTGCGAGGCATAGTTGGCCGCGACCATCGGGTAGTCGCGCGGCAGGCCCCATTTCTCGCGGTACTGGTCCGGCGTGAGGCCGCGGCCGGCGAGGTGGCGCTTGAGCGTCTTGTAGGGCTTGCCGTCCTCGAGGCTGATGATGTGGTCCGGCGTCACCGTCCGGCGGATCGGGATCGGCGGCTCGGGTTTCGGCGGCTCCGGCGCGGGTGGCGCCATCAGCTGGGTCAAGGTCGTGTGGATGGCGCCGATCATCGGCGGCAACTCGTTCGGCGGCACCGCATTGTTCGACACATAAGCCGTGATGATCGCGGCGCAAAGATCAACGACGCGGTCACCAGAGCCATTCTCCTCGACGTTCATCGCCCCACCCCGTCTGCATTCGCGATAAAGAATGCATGACAACGATCAAACGTCAAACAGACTGCACGTTCGCCGAGGTTAATCCTGTGGAGGTAACCAATTTTGATCGATCACTTGGGATGAGCACTGACTAACTTATGTTTATGAATTGGGCTACGCTCTTCGATGTAGGGGAGCGCGCCGGCCGGCCGGCACGCAGCCATCGGACGCGGCGCGCGGGCGGTCATGCCCCGTCGCGGGGGGCGGGGACGAGCTGTGGGTTAAGTCTTGAGGAGGATCCGCCCGGCGGCAGATGAGTGGTCGGAATGGCAGGATTTGAACCTGCGGCCCCCCACATCCCGAACACGGGTACGTTCGGGCAACTCGCGCTTTGTGCCCGCCGCCCCCGCTCTGTAAACCCCGCGGTCCTGCCGCCCGCCATGCGCCTTCGTTCTCCACGATCCGTGGCCGCGAGACCCGGAAGCGTGGGCCTGTGGCCTCGGCCCAGCTCGGTCTTTCCCGTGGCGACGACGTCCTCGATCACCCCGTGCCGTCCCTCGACGGCCTATGGTCACCGCTGCGGGTGCGGATCGGCGTCAGGATGATGCTCCCTCAGGCGATCGGGGCCGGTGCTGACGCCGGGCAGGGAATAGGCCGGGCAGATCCCGATGAGGGCCGTCACCACCAAAACCGCCCGGCTCGCCGCGGCGAACCACCCACCGACGCCTGTCAGGACATCATAGGCGGCGATCCGCAACACCCATCCGAGCACCACCCGGAGAGAACGATCGATCGGTCCGATGTTCGCAATCCTGGTGCACGCCATCACGATGACGACAGGGCGGAGCGCACCACCCTCGCACTTGTCGTATGCAAATTTCGACCGCGCTTGATCGGATCGTCGTCGCTCGCCAATCCAGGCGACGCGTCCTGATTCCGACAGGAACGCGAGATCGATCATGCCTTGGGCTCGATCAAACCCGGTTCGTCACGGCGTCGAACGTCCGGCCTGCCGCCGCGCACGGACTTGGCGCGCAAGCAGCCGAGCGAGGACGTCGGTGGGTCTCGCGATCAGCGCCTGAGGGACTTGCGATGGGCGGTCAGGTCCGAGGCGTCGGCCGGGTCGAGGCGGAACGCGGGCATGGCGGGATCCCGAAAGGCGACGCCCTCGCCGAGGAAGGCGGCGAGGGCGTCGATCGGGATGCGTCCGGCAAGCTCCCGGAACGGGGACGCGGCCCGCATCGGACTCACGCTCGTGGACGGCTGGTTTGCAGCGGACTCGCCTGCAGCGGACCTGCCTGCAACAGGGGCGCCGCCGCACGAGGGCAAGACCGCGTCCGGCTTTCGCGTCGTGCGCGGCAGCCACCGGAGCGGCCAGCGGACGGGCGAGGATCAGCGATTGCGCCAGCCAGAGGGCGCGAGGCCCGGGACGGTCTACCGCGATCATTGCGCTCGCGTCCTCGTCTCGATCACGGCGTCCCGAACGCCGCCGGTCCCGCGTTCCCACGCGAAGGAGCCGGCGGCACCGCCAGAGTCCCGACCGGCGCGGGCCCTCCATTGAGGAAGATCAAGGTGGCGCGGGACGCGGGTGCCATGCTGCGACGCGACCCGGCTTCTCCGCCGCGCCGTGGTCAGGCTCAGCGCGGGGGCGTCTCTTGCCGGGAACCTTGCCGAGGACCTTGCCGGGAACGGCACTTCCAATCAGCCCGACCGCCGATCCGGCGGCGGCCGCGTCGGTCGTGGGCGTGATCCGGTCGCTCCTCGGCGAACTGCACCCCGATCGCCGTCCGGCGGTTCCGATCGACCTCGACAGCGATCTCGAGCGGGACCTCGGCCTCGACAGCCTCGGGCGGGCCGAGCTCCTCCTGCGCCTGTCGCGCACCTTCCGGGTCTCGCTGCCGGCGCGCCTGATCGGCGAGGCCGCGACCCCCGCCGACCTGCTCGCCGCCATCCACGCCGCCGGCGCGGCCCGGATCGTCCGGGTGGTCGCATCCGGAGAGGGGATACCGCCTCCAGCGGCCGCGCCGCACCGGGCCGCGACCCTGATCGAGGTGCTTGCCTTCCACGTCCGCCATGATCCCGACCGGCCGCATCTCCGGCTCTGGCAGGAAGACGGATCCGAGACCGTCCTCACCCATGCGGAACTCGACCGGCGGGCGCGCCGCGTGGCGGCCGGCCTCCTGGGCCGCGGGCTCGCGGCCGGCGACCGGGTCGCGATCATGCTGCCGACCGGGGCCGACTTCTTCCCGGCCTTCCTCGGGACCCTCCTGGCGGGCGGCGTGCCGGTGCCGCTCTATCCGCCGTTCCGGCGTACCGGGATCCAGGACCATCTGCAGCGCCAGGCCGGCATCCTGACCAATGCCGCCCCGGAGATCCTGATCGGAAGCGCCGAGCTCGGGCCCTTCGGCCGGCTCCTGCGCGACCGCGTCGACACGCTACGGGTGCTGACGAGCGTGGAGGAGCTGGCCGTCGCGGATCCGCTCGCCGCCGCCGTTCCGGCGACGGGCGCGAGCCTCGCCCTCATCCAGTACACGTCGGGCAGCACCGGCGACCCGAAGGGCGTGACGCTGACCCACGCCAACCTGCTGGCCAATATCCGCGCCATGGGCGAGGCGCTCGGTGCCTCGTCCTCGGACGTGGTGGTGAGCTGGCTGCCTCTCTATCACGACATGGGGTTGATCGGCTGCTGGCTCGGCAGCCTCTATTTCGGGGCGCGGGCGGTGATCCTGCCGCCGCTGGCCTTCCTGGCCGATCCGGCGGCGTGGCTGCGGGCGATCTACCACCATCGCGGCACGATCTCGGCCGCCCCGAACTTCGCCTACGAGCTCTGCCTGCGCTCCCTGCGCGACGAGGACTTGGCGGGGCTCGACCTCGGCTCCCTGCGCGTCCTCACCAACGGGGCCGAGGCGGTGAGCCCCGACACGCTGGCGCGGTTCGCGGCGCGCTTCGAGTCCTGCGGGTTGCCGGCCTCGGCGCTGATGCCGGTCTACGGCCTCGCCGAATGCGCGGTCGGCCTCGCCTTTCCGCCGCTCGGCCGGGGCCCGCGCATCGACTGGATCGATCGCACGGCGCTCGCCCGCGAGGGCGCAGCCCGGACCGCACCGCCGGGTGCGCCTGGGTCCGTCGGGTTTCCGGCCTGTGGAGGGCCCCTGCGCGGCCACCACATCCGCGTCGTCGACGCGGCCGGGCGCGAGCTGCCCGAGCGCCGGGAGGGCCGCCTGCAGTTCCGGGGTCCGTCGGCCACGACCGGCTACTTCCGCCGGCCCGACCTGACCCGCGCCCTGTTCTGCGGCGACTGGCTCGAGAGCGGCGACCTCGCCTACCTGGCCGGCGGCGAGGTCCACGTCACCGGGCGGACCAAGGACATCATCGTCCGGGCCGGCCGCAAGATCCATCCGCACGAGATCGAGGCGGCGGCGAGCGAGGTCGAGGGCGTGCGCAAGGGCTGCGTCGC
>JAEWKL010000740.1 GCA_023386115.1 Pseudomonadota bacterium | reverse complement strand
CGCTTCAGCGGCTCGGCGGCGAGCGACGAGGCGGCGCTCACCCTGGCGCGCCAGGTCCACGAGACGCTGCTCGATGTCGAGGAAGACGTCTGGGCGCTCCACACCGCCGCGCACTGACCCCTGCTTCTCCCCTCTACTCCGCAGCGACGATCCGTTCTTGCGCCGCGTGCAGGCGCCGGTAGGCGCCGTTCGCCGCCACCAGGGCGTCGTGCGAGCCCTGCTCGAGGATGCGCCCGTTCGACACCACGGCGATGCGGTCGGCGTGCCGGATGGTGGCGAGGCGGTGGGCGATGACGAGAGTGGTGCGGCCCTCCGCCAATTCGGAGAGGGCCTGCTGGATCTCGCGCTCGGTCTCGGTATCCAGCGCCGAGGTCGCCTCGTCGAGGATCAGGATCGGCGGATTCTTCAAGAACACCCGGGCGATCGCCAGACGCTGCTTCTGGCCGCCGGAGAGCTTGACGCCGCGCTCGCCCACCACCGTGTCGAGGCCGTCGGGCAGCATCGCGATCAGCGCGTCGAGCCGGGCCCGGCGCGCCGCCTCACGGATCTCCGCCTCGCTCGCGTCGAGCCGGCCATAGCCGATGTTCTCGCGGATCGTGCCGGCGAACAGGAAGACGTCCTGCTGCACGATGCCGATCTGGCCGCGCAAGGAAGCCAGGGTCAGGTCGCGGATGTCGTGCCCGTCGATGCTGATGCGCCCGGCCTCGACGTCGTAGAAGCGCGGCACCAGGGAACACAGGGTGGTCTTGCCGGCGCCGGACGGCCCGACGAAAGCCACGGTCTCGCCGCTGCCGATCGCGAGGTCGACCCCATCGAGCACCGGCCGTCCGTCGCCGTAGCCGAAGCGTACGCCCTCGAACCGGATCTCGCCCCGGAATGGCGGCGCAGGGATCGCGCCCGGCCGGTCGACGATGTCGGGGATGGTGGCGAGCAGTTCCCGGTAGCGGCGGAAGCCCGCGATCCCTTTCGGGTAGGTCTCGACCACCGCGCTGATCTTCTCCAGCGGCCGGTAGAATACCCCGACGAGGAGCAGGAATCCGACGAAGCCGCCGGGGCTGAGATCGCCCCGCACCACGAAGGCGGCGCCGCCGAGCAGCACCACGATCTGGACGAGGCGCATGCCGAGATAGTTGAGCGACAGGCTCGCCGCCATGATCCGGTAGGCCTCGAGCTTGGTCGCGCGGTAGCGCGCGTTGTCGGCGGCGAAGAGACGCCGCTCATGGGCCTCGTTGGCGAAGGCCTTCACCACCCGGATGCCGCCGACATTCTCCTCGATGCGGGCGTTGAAGGCGCCCACCCGTCCGTACTGCGCCTGCCAGTTCCGCGTCATGCGGCCGCCATAGCGCACGGTGACGAAGGCGATGACCGGCAGGATCGCGGCGGTCATCAGCGCCAGCGGCGGGTGGACGAGGAGCATCAGCCCGAAGGCGCCGAGAAGCGTCATCACGGCGATGAACAGGTCCTCGGGCCCGTGATGGGCGACCTCGCCGATCTCCTCCAGGTCCTTCGTCACCCGGGCGACGAGGTGGCCGGTCTTCTGGTTGTCGAAGAAGCGGAACGACAGCGTCTGAAGGTGGTCGAAGGCGCGGGTCCGCATCGTGGTCTCGATGTTGATGCCGAGCACGTGACCCCAATAGGTCACCACCACCATCAGCCCCGCATTGGCGACGTAGAGAAGTGCGAGCCCCACGGCGGCGAGCAGGATCAGGTTCCAGTCCTGGCGCGGCAGCAGCACGTCGACGAAGGCCTTCACCGCCATCGGGAAGCCGAGTTCGAGCAGGCCCGACAGGATGGCGCAGCCGAAATCGACGAGGAACAGGGCCCGGTACGGCCGGTAATAGGCGAGGAAGGCCTTCAGCATGTCGATCGGACGTGTCTCGCCGGCGGTGAGCGGGAGCGCGGCCGAGGCGGCGCGCGGGCCCTGATACGCGGGAAGCCGCGGGCGCGACAAGGTCGTGGCGCGTGCCAAAGGGCCGCTGCGAGCGGGCGAGTCGAGCCGGGAAAGGACAGGACGGGCCGGGAGGGATGGGGCCGCTGTCGCAGGGCCGAACTTCAGTATTATTCTAAATCGAACAAGCCGCGCATTTCCTGGTCCGCCGAGGGAGAGGCCACGCGTTACTTGCGGTCGGCCTCGCGCTGTGGACCCGATCCGAGCGATCGCGGGCGGAAGCCATGCCGCCCGTTTGTGCTTCATTGCGGCGAGGCACAGATCGGCTTCTCCGTTTCGCCCCGCCCTTTCCGGACCCGGAAGGGGCGGGGTGGCTTACGGGAATGCCATGGCGGCGAATTCCCGATGCGGCCCGGCCCCGACCTGGATCAGGCGGCCTCTGCGGCAGGGATCGCTTCGGGCAAGAACCGCTTCGGGCAAGAACCGCTTCAGGCAAGAGGCGCTCCAGGCAAGAGGCGCGTCACGCCGCCGCGTCGCTTCTGTCCCCGGCCGTCAGCACGCCGCGGCGGATCTGGTCTTCCTCGATCGACTCGAACAGGGCCTTGAAGTTGCCCTCGCCGAAGCCGTCGTCGCCTTTTCGCTGGATGAACTCGAAGAAGATCGGCCCGATCGCGTTGGCCGAGAACAGTTGCAGCAGGATCTTGGTCATCCCGCCTTCGACCACGCCCTCGCCGTCGATCAGGATGCCGTTGCGCTCCATCCGCTCCAGCGGCTCGCCGTGGCCGGGCAGGCGGTTTTCGACGCGGCGGTAATAGATCGAGGGGGGCGAGGGCATGAAGGCGACGCCGCCGGCCCGCAACGCCTCGATCGTCGCGTAGATGTCGCGGCAGCCGCAGGCGATGTGCTGGATGCCCTCGCCGTTATAGGCGTGCAGGTATTCCTCGATCTGGCTCTTCGCATCGGCCGATTCGTTGATCGGGATGCGGATCTTGCCGTCCGGCGAGGTCAGCGCCTTCGAGAACAGGCCGGTCTGCTTGCCCTCGATGTCGAAGTAGCGGATCTGCCGGAAGTTGAAGATTCTCTCGTAGAACCCGGCCCAGACGCCCATCCGGCCGCGATGCACGTTATGGGTCAGGTGGTCGAGATAGTAGAGGCCGAGACCCTCAGGACGCGGGTCGCGCTCGGCCACCCACTCGAACTCGGCGTCATAGGGCGAGCCCTTCGCCCCGTACGTCTCCACGAAGTAGAGCAGCGAGCCGCCGATGCCCTTGATCGCCGGCACGTCGAGGGCTTTGTCCCCGTCCGCCGGGTCGGCCGGCTCGGCGCCGAGCGAGACCGCCCGGTCATAGGCGGCCCTGGCGTCGACGACCCGGAACGCCATCGACGGCGCGCAGGGACCGTGGGCCGCGACGAACCGGTGGCCGTGGCTGCCGGGCTCCTCGTTGACGAGGTAGTTCACGTCGCCCTGGCGGTAGACGGTGATCGCCTTGGTGCGGTGGCGCGCCACGGCGGAAAACCCCATGGCGCGGAAGAGGTCGTGCAGGGCCTGCGGCTCCGGATGGGCGTATTCCACGAACTCGAAGCCGTCGGTGCCCATCGGGTTGGCGGCGGTGACCTCGGCGGCGGGAGCGTCGTGCGGATAGGGGCCCATGGGTGCGTCCTCCTGACTGTGTGACCCGCATCACAGCATGGACGGCCCGCGCGGGGCGTGCGAAATCCGGCGGCCGATCCGGATCTGGCGCACGGATCGTGCACGGATGACCCCTCCGATGACCGATTCTCCCACCCTCGATGGGTTCGACCTGAAGATCCTCGCGGCGTTGCAGGAGGATGGCCGGCTCGGCAACCAGGAGCTCGCGGAGCGGGTGCATCTCTCGGCAAGCCAGTGCTCGCGCCGGCGCCTGCGGCTGGAGGAGCGCGGCGTGGTGCGGGGCTACCGGGCGGATCTGGCGCCGGAGCCGCTGGGCTTGCGCGTCACGGTCTTCACCAAGGTCGCGCTCGCCACCCACAACCGCGACAATGCCCGGCGCTTCGCCGAGCTGGTCCGCGGTCTCGATTGCGTGCTGGAGGCCCACGTGATGACCGGCGACAGCGACTACCTGCTGAAGGTGATCGTGCCCGACCTGAAGGCCCTCTCCGGCCTCGTCAACGACGTGCTGCTGCCGCACGAGAGCGTGGCCCACGTCCATTCCTCGGTGGTGCTCGACACGCTGAAGGCAGCGGCGGCGCTGCCGCTGCCGCGCGGGCCGGCCGCCGGCAGCTAGACCTCCAGCCATGACCTCCACCCATGACCTCCACCCATGCCTGCCGGGTGCGTCCCCGCCTCTCGACAGGGTGCGGCACGGGCCCGCACGGGGCCGAACGGCTGCCGCCGGGACGGGATCGCCCAAATCTTCACCCAAATTGCCATGAAACCTCTGCCGTTGACGAACGCTTGATTCATCCACGCCACACTGCAATCCGGGACAGGCCCGGCAGAGGTCAGGCGCCATGATGTGGGACGGCATCGCACTCTTTTCCGGCGCGCCCGTGCGGCGCTCAGCGGACGGCGTGCTGGGTGCCGCGGGAGTTCCCGAACACAAGCCGCCCCTGCCCAAGGTCCCCCTGCCCAAGGCCCCGCTGCCCAAGCCACCGCGGCGGGCGAAGGTCGGCCTGGCGCTCGGCGGCGGGGCCGCCCGCGGCTGGTCGCATATCGGGGCGATCGAGGTGCTCCAGGAGGCCGGCATCGCCATCGACGTGGTGGCGGGCTGCTCGATCGGGGCGGCGGTGGGCGCCTGCCACGCGGCCGGCAAGCTCGGGGAGCTGCGCGAGTTCGCCCTGTCGCTGACCAAGCGCCGGGTGATGGGCCTGCTCGATTTCCACATCAGCGGCTCGGGTCTGATCGCCGGCGAGCGCCTGCGGCGGCTGCTCGAGCGCGACCTCGGCACGGCCCGGATCGAGGACCTGCCGCTCACCTTCGCGGCGGTGGCGACCGAGCTCGGCACCGGCCACGAGATCTGGCTCACCCGCGGCGGCCTCGTCGAGGCGGTGCGGGCGTCCTATGCGCTGCCGGGCATCTTCGATCCGGTGAAGATCGCCGGGCGCTGGCTGATGGACGGGGCGCTGGTCAACCCGGTGCCGGTGACGGCGGCGCGGGCGCTCGGCGCCGATGTGGTCCTGTGCGTCAACCTCAACGGCGACATGCGGGTGCGCGGCACGGTGATCCAGTCGCACGGGGCCGAAGGGGCCGACGCGGTGATGGAG
>JAEWKL010000693.1 GCA_023386115.1 Pseudomonadota bacterium | reverse complement strand
CATTGACCCCATGGCGGCGCGCGGCGACGCGCCGGGCCCCGGCCCCCCATGCGCCGGCCCGCGCCGACGACGCTCCGCGCCGTCGGCTCCAAACTCCCGGAGAGGCTGACCCTCGAAGACCTTTCCGAGCGGAGTCCGACCGGCCTCAAGACGCCTCATGCTGCTGAGTGATGGCCATGGCTGCGACGGGCAGCCTCGCTGAGCGACGGTCTTTCAGGACCCTGCGAGATCATTTCCGCAACCTCGCGCCGGGGTCACCGGGGGTCGGAGCGTTGCGGAACAAGGTCGCGCCAGCCCGTCACAACCGAGTGGTGTGATACCGCAGTGCCTTCGGACGGACCGGTTCGAAGGCACTGCGGTATCAATCCGTCGTGGACCCCCGCCCGGCGCCCGGAGCGACCTTCTTCAAGGTCGAACCGGCGAGACCCTCCCCCCGAGACCGCATGACGCGGTGCGCGCAGCACGAGTAGCCGCAACGGAAGCGGCGCCTATTTGCATCGGCGCACCGTATCATCATGTCGAGTCCGGGATGAAAGATCGCTCCTCCAGATCGGCGTCATGGGCATGGATGTCCACGGCCTGACAGTGCGGTCACATCCATATACTCAGCATTAGTATAGTGCACCCTTGGGGATCGCGAACGCTGTCCAGGCGGCGCGTCGCGCGCGGCCGTGCCCCTGCTCATCGCCAGCACGGCGCGCGGTCGGCACAGAAGGATCGACGACGTGGAAACCTATACTGACGTCCTGTCGGGCCGATGCCCGTTCGGCGGCGACCGCGTCGGCGGCGCCTTCGCCACGCCGCCCACCCTCGAGAACTGGTATCCCGACCGCCTGCGCGTCGAGATGCTGCACCAGAACGGACCGCAGGCGAACCCGCTCGGACCCGACTTCGACTACCGGGCGGCCTTCGCGTCGCTCGATTACGAGGAGCTGAAGCGCGACATCAAGCAGTTCCTGACCAGCTCGGTCGCGTGGTGGCCGTCGGATTACGGCAATTACGGCCCACAGATGATCCGCATGGCCTGGCACTCCGCCGGGACCTACCGCATCGCCGACGGGCGCGGCGGCGCCGGCCAGGGCCTGCAGCGCTTCGCGCCGATCAGCAGCTGGTGGGACAACGGCAACACCGACAAGTCCCGCCGCCTGCTCTGGCCGATCAAGCAGAAATACGGCAGCGCCCTGTCCTGGGCCGACCTCATGGTCCTGACGGGCACCTGCGCCCTCGAGATCATGAACTTCCCGACCTACGGCTTCGCCGGCGGCCGCGAGGATGCCTGGGAGGCCGACAACGCGACCTATTGGGGTCCCGAGCAGTGGGACCCGACCCGTGTCGAGGCCTTCGACAGCATGGTGACCCGCGACAAGCGCTGGCGGGGCCGGAACGGCGAGGCCGATTACGACCTTGAGAACCCGCTTGCGGCGTCGCACCAGGCGCTGATCTACGTCAACCCGGAGGGTCCCTACGCCAATGGCGACCCGCTGGGCTCGGCCCACGACATCCGCGTCACCTTCACCCGCATGGCGATGAACGACGAGGAAACCGTCGCGCTGATCGCCGGCGGCCACGCCTTCGGCAAGAGCCACGGCATGGTCAAGGCCGACGAGGTCGGACCGCCACCGGAGATCGCCCCGATGGAGGCGATGGGTCTCGGCTGGCACAACCCGAAGGGCCCGGGCTTCGCCGAGTACACGATGACCAACGGCATCGAGGGTTCGTGGTCGCCCGACCCGACGCGCTGGGACAACAGCTACCTCGAGAACCTGTTCAAGTATGACTGGAAGCAGACGCGCAGCCCCGCCGGCGCCCTGCAATGGACCCCGGCCGACCCGGACGCCCCGCGCACGCCCGACGCCCACATTCCGGGTCAGTCCCACCCGCTGATGATGATGACGAGCGACATCGCGCTCAAGACCGACCCGGTCTATCGCGCGATCTGCGAGAAGTTCCTGTCCGACTTCGACGAGTTCACGCTGCAATTCTCCAAGGCTTGGTACAAGCTCACCCATCGCGACATGGGCCCGAAGGAACGCTATGTCGGCCCGGAAGCGAGGATCGAGGACGACCTGCTGTGGCAGGACCCGATCCCGCCGGTCGATCACCCGCTGGTGGACGCGGCCGACATCGCCGCGCTGAAGGCGGAGATCCTGAAGAGCGGCCTGTCGGTCTCCGACCTCGCCTTCACGGCCTTCTCGTCGGTGGCGACCTACCGCAACAGCGACAAGCGCGGCGGTGCCAACGGAGCCCGGCTCGCGCTGGCGCCGCAATCGGGCTGGACCGTCAACCGGCGCACGCTGCCGGTGATCGAGCGCTTGCGCGGCATCATGGCGGGGTTCAACGGCAAGGCTTCCGGCGGCAAGACCTCCGGCGGCGAGGCTTCCGGCAGCAGGACGATCTCGCTCGCCGACCTGATCGTGCTCGGCGGCTGCGCTGCGGTCGAAGCGGCGGCGAAGGCGGCCGGTGCCGCCGTGGAGGTCCCGTTCGTCCCGGGCCGGATGGACACGACCGCCGCGCTGACCGATGCCGAGAGCTTCGAGTGGCTGAAGCCCCTGGTCGACGGCTTCCGCAACTACGTCGATCCGTCCTTCGCCGAGATCACGCAGGGCCGCGTCGCCCCCGAGCAGGTCTTCCTCGACAAGGCCAACCTGCTGGCGCTCACCGCCCCCGAATGGGTGGTGCTGACCGGAGGTGTGCGGGCGCTCAACCTGAACCACGACGGCGGGCGCCACGGCATCTTCACCGACCGCGTCGGCGTGCTGACCAACGACTTCTTCACCGTGCTCACCAGCATGGACTACGAATGGAAGAAGGCGGATGCGGCCGGTCTGAGCTTCACCCTCGCCGACCGGCAGAGCGGCGAGACGAGGTTTACGGCGACGCGCTGCGATCTCGTCTTCGGCTCGAACGCGCAGCTCCGGGCCGTGGCCGAGATCTATGCCGGGCGCGACGGCCAGGAGCGGTTCGTGCGCGACTTCGTCAAGGTCTGGCACAAACTGATGATGCTCGACCGCTACGACGTGAAGCGCAACGAGGCGGGGATGACCAGAGCCGCGTGAGCGGAGTCGCGGTTCCCATGATCCAAGCTCTGTGATCCAAGTTCTATGATCCAAGCCCCCTCCCACGCGGGAGGGGGAGTTTTTCCCGGATGAATGCCGGTCGTCGGCGCCGTCAGGGCGCCATCACCTTCGGAAGCGCGCGGCACAGGCGCGAATAGCCCCGATTCGACAGCGGCCAGGCCCGCTCGTCCCAGATCCGTCGGATCTGCAGGCAGCCCGCCGGCAGGGCGTCCGCCGAGGGGCCGACGGGCGCCCATGCCGTCACCACCGGCAACTCCCCGGCCCAGCCGTCCCGAACGGGCTCGGCCGGGCAGCCGAAATGCGCTCCCGCCCGGGCGAGGGCATCGGCCATCGCCGCCGCATCTGCCGCGCGCACCGGCTCCGCCGCCGCCTCGGCCGAGGCGATCAATCCGCCCACCCGCACCACCCGGGCCTCGCCCAGGGGCAGGCTCTCAGGGTTCAGGTCGTCGAGGTGGAGGAGCAGGGAAATCGGGCCCGCGGGCACCGGATCGGCCGGGGCCGGCGGCACCTCCCGGGGCGGCATCGCCTCCTCCAGGGAGGCGGCACCCTCGTCGAGGCCGGCGGGATCGTGGCGTCCCTCGGTGAATTCCCGGATGTTGGCGCGCCGCGCGAGATAGGGCTTGCCCCGCGTGTGCAGGCCCGCGACCCAGCGCCAGGACAGGGTGTTGCTCGCCGGATCGCCGTCGAGGAGATGGCGCAGGAAGAACGCCGCGCCGAGCTCCCAGGGCAGGCGCAAGGTGAAGATCCAGATCGAGGCGAACCACATCCGGGCATGGTTGTGCAGCCAGTTCTCCGCGACGAGCTGCACCGCCCACTCGTCGAAGCCGTCGATCCCGCTCCGTCCCGTGATCGCCCGCTCATAGGCCCGGCGCAGGCCCGGCTCCGCGGCGAGGCGGTCGCGTGCGGCGTCGCGCCCGGCGCGGTAGCGCGCCCACGCCTCCGGATGGGTCTCGAGATGGCCCTTGAAATAGGTGCGCCAGGCAACCTCGGAGACGAACTTGGCCGCGCCGCGCTCACCGAAGGCGCGCAGGCCCGCGCGGGCAACCTCCTCCTCGGTCAGGAGCCGGCGGCGCAGGAAGGGCGACAGCGCCGAGGTCGTCGGCACGGCGGCCCGGCCGCGATCGGTGTTGCGGGCGGCGGCGTAATCCGCGCCGGGACCGGTGAGGAAGGCGGAGAGCGCGTCGAGGCCGGCGGCGCGGGTCATGCGAGGGAAGGCGGGCATGACCCGGATCTAGGTCGATCGCGCGGCCCGGCTGCGGCGGCGATCGCCGCGTCCGCACCATGAGCCGATCGGTCGCGGGGAGAGCCCGGTTCTACGGCTCTCCCGGCAGGGCCGAGGCCTCCAGCCGCCGGGCGCTGCGACCGAACAGGGCTTCCCGCACC
>JAEWKL010000691.1 GCA_023386115.1 Pseudomonadota bacterium | reverse complement strand
CCGCAGGAGGCCGCGGCGGGTCTCGACGGAGCCGTCGGCCGATGAATGCCGCCACGCAGAGCGCCCTGTCGGCCACCGGCATCACCAAGCGGTTCGGCGGCCTCGTCGCCCTGGCCGACATCGACCTCACGGTCGGGACCGGCGAGTTCGTCGCGTTGATCGGCCCCAACGGCGCCGGCAAGTCGACGCTGCTCAACGTCCTCACCGGCCTGTCCGCGCCGACGGCCGGGCGCATCGCCCTCGACGGGCGGGACGTCACCCGCCTGCCGACCCACCGCCGCATCCGCGCCGGCCTCGGGCGGACCTTCCAGCACGGGCGCCTGTTCCCGCGCCTCAGCGTGGTCGAGAACATCATGACCGGGGCGGCGAACCGGACGGGGCGCGGCGAGGCGGCTTTGCGGGCGCACGCCCTCGCCCAGCTCCGCCGCATGGGGCTCGAGCGCCTCGCCGACCAGCCGATCTCCGCCCTGACCTACGGCAACCGCCGGATGGTGGAGCTGACGCGGGTGCTCGCCTGCGAGCCGCGGGTGCTGCTCCTCGACGAGCCGGCGGCGGGGCTCAATCTCGGCGAGGTCGAGGACCTGATGGTGCGCCTGCGGACGATCCGGAGCGAGGACCGCATCGCCGTGGTCCTGATCGAGCACAACATGGGCATGGTGATGCGGCTGGCCGAGCGCGTCGTGGTGCTGAACTTCGGCCGCAAGATCGCCGAGGGCACCCCGGCCGAGGTGCAGGCCGATCCGGCGGTGCTCGCCGCCTATCTCGGCGAGGGAGCCGCCCATGCTGGCCGTTGAGGACCTCACGGTCGCCTACGGCGACATCGCCGCGCTCCACGGCGTCAGCCTGGAGGTGGGCCAAGGCGAGACGGTGGCGCTGATCGGCGCCAACGGAGCCGGCAAGACGACGCTGCTCCAGACGATCTCGGGGCTCAACGCGATCCGCAGCGGCGATATCCGCTTCAAGGGCGGCTCGCTCAAGCGGCTGTCCTGCGAGCGGCGGGTGCGCCTCGGCATCGCCCAGGCGCCCGAGGGCCGCCGCATCTTCCCGGGCCTGACCGTCGAGGAGAACCTCGTCGTCGCCACCGCGGCCTGGCGCCGCCCGGGCGGATCCTTCGCCGACGAGCTCGCCTTCGCGTTCGACCTCTTCCCCCGCCTCAAGGAGCGGCGCCGGCAGCTCGGCTGGTCCCTGTCGGGCGGCGAGCAGCAGATGCTCGCGATCGGCCGCGCCCTGATGGCGCGCCCGACGCTCCTCCTCCTCGACGAACCCTCCCTCGGCCTCGCCCCGCGGCTCGCCGAGGAGGTCTACGAGCGCGTCGGCCGCATCCGGGCGAGCGGCCTCACGATCCTCGTCGTGGAGCAGAACACCGTGCTGGCGCTGGCGGTCGCCGATCGCGGCTACGTGCTCGAGACCGGCCGCGTGGTCCTCGCCGGTCCAGCCGCCGAGCTGAAGGCCGATCCCCGGGTGCGCGAGGCCTATCTCGGCCGCTGACCCGTCCCCGGCTCCCGCGGGCCGCCATCCGTCGTCCACGACCCCGCTTCCAGGGTCGGGGCGTCACGATCAGGAGCAAGTCCATGACCTATCCCGATGCGGCGTCGCGCTCGAAGGCGATGCATGACCGCGCCCGCGCGAGCCTGCCGGGCGGCAACACCCGCACCACCGTGTTCATGAAGCCCTATCAGCTCTACGCCGAGCGCGGCGAGGGCTGCCGCGTCGTCGACCTCGACGGCGTCGCCCGCATCGACTGCATCAACAACTTCACCTCGCTGATCCACGGCCATGCCCACCCGACCCTGGTCGAGGCGGCCTGCGAGCAGATCCGCCTCGGCAGCGCACCGGGCCTGCCGACCGCTTCCGAGGTCGAGCTCGCCGAATTGCTGTGTGGTCGCGTCGCGTCGGTCGAGCGGATCCGGTTCAGCAATTCCGGCACCGAGGCGGTGATGAACGCCCTGAAGGCGGCGCGCGCCTTTACCGGGCGGCCGAAGATCGCCAAGTGCGAGGGCGCCTATCACGGCTCCTACGACTACGCCGAGGTCAGCCTCGAGACGCCCGCCGCGAGCTGGACCCAGGCGCCGCCGGCCTCGGTCGCCTACGCCAAGGGCACGCCGCAGGCGGTCCTCGACGACGTCGTCACGATCCCGTTCAACGACATCGACGGGGCCGTGAGCCTCATCCGGGCCCATGGCCCCGACCTCGCCTGCGTGCTGGTCGACCCGATGCCGAACCGCGCCGGGCTCGTTCCGGCCGACCGCGCCTACATCCAGGCCCTGCGCGACGTGACCCGCGAGGTCGGCGCCCTGCTGGTCTTCGACGAGGTGATCTCGTTCCGCCTCGGCCATGGCGGCGCCCAGCCGGTCTGGGGGGTGGACGCCGACCTCACGACCTTCGGCAAGATCATGGGCGGCGGGTTCCCGGTCGGCGCCACCGGCGGCCGGGCCGACGTGATGGCGGTGTTCGACCCGAGCGAGGGCAAGCCCGCCCTGCCGGCGGGCGGCACCTTCTCGGCCAACCCGGTGACGATGCGGGCGGGCCTCGCCGCGATGGAGCTGCTCGACGAGGCCGCCTTCGCCCGCCTCGAGGCGATGGGCGAGCGGGTCCGGGCCGGGATCGACGAGGCCTTCCGCCGCAGCGGCGTCCCGGGCGGTGCGACCGGCCTCGGCTCGCTGATGAAGATCCATTTCACCGACCGCCCGGTGCGCGACTACCGCTCCGCCCATGCGGGCCCGGCCGAGGCGGCGCGGCAGGCGGCGTTCTTCCGCGCCCTCCTCGACGAAGGCGTGCTGATGGCGAGCTACGGCCTGATGGCGCTCTCGACCCCGATGACCGACGACGACCTCGCGGCGATCCTCGCCGCGGTCTCCGCCGCCCTCGGCCGCGCCGCCTCGGCCTGACCGGCGCCGCGCCCCCGGAAGAACGCCAGCCCGGAACCCGCCAGCCCGGAACCCATGATGCCGCGTCCCGTCGATCCCATCACCCGCTCGGTCGTCGAGCACCGCCTCTCCTCCATCGTGACCGAGATGGGCGAGGCGATGCTGCGAACCTCCTACTCGCAGATCCTGAATTCCAGCCGCGACTTCTCGATCGGCATCACCGACACGCAGGGGCGGCTCGTCGCCCAGGCCGACCACATCCCGGTGCATGTCGGCGCGCTGCCCTGGGCGACGCGCGCCGTCGAGGACCGCTTCCGGGACGTGGCGCCCGGGGACGTCATCCTGATGAACGATCCCTATCACGGCGGATCGCACCTGCCCGACCTCACCGCCTTCGTGCCGGTCTTCGACGGCGACGCGCGCCTGTTCTGGACGGTCGTGCGGGCGCACCAGAGCGATATCGGCGGATCGACCCACGGCGCCTACAATCCGGATGCGCGCGACATCTGGACCGAAGGGCTGCGGGTGCCGCCGATCCGGCTCACCGAGGCCGGACGGCTGCGCGAGGACCTGATCGACCTCCTGGCCCTCAACACCCGCAACGGCCACGACTTCCGCGGCGACCTCGCGGCGATGGTCGGGGCCGCCACCCTCGGCGAGCGCCGGATGAAGAAGCTCTTCGCCGAGTTCGGCGGGCCGGTCGTGGTGCGGGCGGTGGACGGGCTGTTCGACGCCGCCGAGCAGCGTGCCCGCACGATCGTCGCGACCTGGGCGGACGGCGTCTACGAGGGCGAGGCGTTCCTCGACGACGACGGGCACGGCCGCGAGGACATCCGCATCCACGCCAGGGTGACCAAGCGCGGCAGCGACGTCGAGGTCGACCTCTCAGGGTCCGATCCGCAGAGCACCAGCTTCGTCAATTCCTCGCACGCCAACATGCAGTCGGCCTGCGCGATGGCCTTCGCCTACCTGCTCGACGCCGACGTGCCGAAGAACGCCGGCGCGTTCCGGCCGCTCACCGTCAAGGCGCGCGAGGGCACGATCGTCTGGGCCGAGCCGGGCCGACCGGTGACGATGTGCACCAGCCACCCGTCCGACGAGATCGTGGAGGCGATCGTCAAGGCGCTCTCGGGCGCCTGCCCCGGGCGCGCGATGGCGGGCTGGGGCCGGCGCTTCCGCATCGCGCTCCAGGGCGAGGATCCGCGCACCGGGCGCGGCTTCATCTGGCACATGTTCCACGCCCGCCCCGGCGGCGGCGCGTCGTCGGGCGGGGACGGCTGGTCGACGGCCGGCGAGTGGCACACGGTCGGCGGCCTCAAGTTCGGCAGCGTCGAGTTCGCCGAGGTCCGCTTCCCCCTGCATTTCCGCCGCCACGAGTTCCTGCCGGATTCCGGCGGCGAGGGGCAGTTCCGCGGCGGCCTCGGCGCCGCCCTCGACCTCGTGGTCGAGACGGCGTCGCCGGC
>JAEWKL010000637.1 GCA_023386115.1 Pseudomonadota bacterium | reverse complement strand
ATGGGGGCCTACGGGCATTCCCGCACACGGGAAGTCCTGTTCGGCGGCGTGACCCGCTCGCTCCTGAACAACGCCCCCGTCCCGCTCTTCCTCGCGCATTGATCACGGAGAATCACCATGATCCGGCAGCCAGCGCCCACGACGAGGCCGGTCCGGACGGCGCGCAGGCGAAGGGCCGTCCAGCGGACGCCCGGGCCCGCGGCCGCACCGACGCGGCCACGCCCCGACGACGCCATCCCGGTCTCGCCGGTCGCGACGGACGATCTCGAGCCGCTCGACGAGGAGGATCTGCGCGCCCTGAAATCCGGCTGGACCTTCGTCGAATGACCTCGGCGGCCCGCGTGCTGACGCATCGATGACGGTCCCCGGCAGGCCCGGGACCAGACCGATCATTGTCGATGCCGTCCGGTATGAGGCTGGACGCAGGGCCCGGCGCCGCGGCACGTCGGCCGGCCGGATCTCGGATCGTTCACGGCCGAATGCCCGATCCGCGGCCGCGATGCCGGCCCGCTCATGCTCCCGGGCCGGGGCGGACCCTGATCCAGATCAAGGCTCGCCCGCCCGACCCGTCCAGACTGCCGGGCGACGCCGTTCCGGAGCCGGGCGGTGCAACCGATGGGAGGCCGCGATGATCGTGCGCGACGTGATGACCCGGGAGGTCGCTTCCGTGCAGGCCGAGACCTCGGTCGAGGACGCCGTCGCCCTGATGCTGGACCGGCGGGTCAGCGGCCTGCCCGTCCTCGATCGCGCCGGCGCCGTCGTCGGCATCGTGACGGAGGGCGACGTCCTGAGGCGCCCGGAACTCGGCGCCGCGAGGTCGCAGCCCGGATGGATCCAGTACGTGGTCGATCCGGACCGGCTGGCGGAAACCTACGCCCGCGAGCACGGACGTCACGTCTCCGACGTGATGACCCGCGCGCTCGTGACCGTCTCCCCCGAGGCGACGCTCGCCGACGCGGTCGGGCTGATGACGCGGCACCGCATCCGGCGCCTGCCGGTCGTCGAGCAGGGACGGCTCGCCGGCATCGTCGCAAGAGCGGATCTCCTGCGCCCCTTGCAGGCGGCCTTGAGGCGATCCCGCCTGACGCCGTCCCGCAGCGATGCCGAGATCCGCGTCGCCGTAGAGGCCGCCATCGCCGGGGCGGGATTCCTCCCAGCTGGCCGTATCACCGTCACGGTGGCGGACGGCGAGGTCACCCTGCACGGGACGCTGACCGGCGAGCGCCAGCGCGCCGCTCTCCGGGCGGCGGCCGAATCGGTGACCGGTGTGCGGATGGTCCGCGACGGCCTGTCCTGCGTCGATGCTCCGACGGATGGCACCCGCCCGCCGCCGGATGACGGAGCGGGTGGCGGCGTGCGCGCCGCCTGACCCACCCCCGCGCGGCGACGATGCGTCCACCCCGCACGGCTTGGGAGACAATTCGGACGCGAGCAGGAGACGATCATGCATTCCAGGACCACGGGCACCGAGACACCCCGGACCTCCGGGTTCGGCGACATGTCCGCCCTCCTCGCCACCGAGACCAAGCTCTGGCGCAGCTTCGGTGTCGACTTGCCGCTGCGGCTCGCCGCCGAGATCCTGAGCTTCGGCAGCCGCCGCCTCCAGGCCCAGGCCGAGCACGTCGCGGCGCTCGGCCGCTGCGGCTCGCCTGCCGAGACGCTCAAGCTCCAGGCGGACTTCGTGATGAAGACCCTCACCGACTACCAGCGCGAGGCGGACACGCTGTCCCGCGACGTGGTCGACGTCGCGGTGCCGGGGATCGGCAAGGCGGCCTGATCAGCGGCATGCCACCGGAGGCCGAGCCGATGGACGCGATGGTGCTGCACCGGATCGGCTTCCCGCTGGTCCGCGAGACCCGGCCCGATCCGGTGCCGGGTCCGGGCGCGGTCCGCATCCGGGTCGAGGCCTGCGCGGTGTGCCGCACCGACCTCCACGTCGTCGACGGGGATCTGCCCGACCTGCCCCTGCCGATCGTGCCCGGCCACGAGATCGTCGGCCGGGTCGAGGCTGCGGGCGCCGGCGTGGTCGAGCCCGCCATCGGCGCCCGGGTCGGCTTGCCCTGGCTCGGCCATACCTGCGGGCATTGCGCCTATTGCCGGATGGGCCGGGAGAACCTGTGCGACGCACCCGGCTTCACCGGCTACACCCGCGACGGAGGCTTCTCCACCCACGTGATCGCCGAGGCCGCGTTCACGATCCCCTTGAGCGAGGCGGCCGACCCGGTCGCGACGGCCCCGCTCCTCTGCGCCGGGCTGATCGGCTGGCGGACCCTGCGGATGGCGGGAGAGGCGGCCACGATCGGCCTCTACGGCTTCGGCGCCGCGGCGCATATCGTCGCCCAGATCTGCCGCCACCAGGGCCGCGCCGTCTACGCCTTCACCCGGCCGGGCGACCGACGAGCCCAGGACTTCGCCCGCGACCTCGGCGCCGCCTGGGTCGGGGATTCGCCGTCGCGACCGCCGGTTCCGCTCGACGCCGCCCTGATCTTCGCGCCCGACGGCGCCCTCGTGCCGGCCGCGCTCGCAGCCCTGCGCAAGGGCGGTCGCGTGGTCTGCGGCGGGATCCACATGAGCGACATCCCGGCCTTTCCCTACGCGCTGCTCTGGGGCGAGCGGCAGGTCCTGTCGGTGGCGAACCTGACGCGGGCGGATGCGAATGAGTTCTTCGCCTTGGCGCCGCAGGCGGGCATCGTCACCCGGACCCGCGTCTTTCGCCTCGCGGAGGCAGAGGCGGCCATCGCGGCGCACCGGGCCGGGATCGAGGGGGCGGCGGTGCTCGTGCCG
>JAEWKL010000412.1 GCA_023386115.1 Pseudomonadota bacterium | reverse complement strand
CTCCTGGCCCGCCTCGCGCGGATCGACGGCCTCGACCCGGTGGTATGGGAGCGCGACCCCGCCCGCCGCCCTGGCGCCGAGGGCTATCCGGTGATCGATCCGGGCCAGGACGAGACGCGATACGCCCGCATCATCGACGCGAGCGGCGATGCCGGCCTCCTCGACACCCTGATCGCCCGGCTCGTGCCCGGCGGCGAGGTGGTGCTGGCGGGCTTCTACGAGGCGCCGCTCTCCTTCGCCTTCCCGCCCGCCTTCCTGCGCGAGGCACGCATCCGCGTCGCGGCGCAATGGCAGCCCGCCGACCTCGATGCCGTCGCGGCCTTGGCCGGGAGCGGCGCCCTGTCCCTCGCCGGCCTCGTCACCCACCGCCGCCCGGCGGCGGAGGCACCCGACGCCTACCGCACCGCCTTCGGCGATCCCGCCTGCCTCAAGATGGTCCTCGATTGGAGCGCCCGCTCATGAACGCTGTCCTCAACGGCGCCGCTCTCCAGGCTTCCGCCACGCTGCTGCGCGCCGAAGCCGCGATCCCGCCGGACCCGGTCCCGACCGCCGCGACCCGCGAGACGCAGGTCATCGCGATCTACGGCAAGGGCGGCATCGGCAAGAGCTTCACCCTCGCCAACCTGTCCTACATGCTGGCGCAGCAGGGCAAGCGGGTGCTGCTGATCGGCTGCGACCCGAAGAGCGACACGACCTCGCTGCTGTTCGGCGGCCGGGCCTGCCCGACGATCATCGAGACCTCGACCAAGCGCAAGCTCGCCGGCGAGGCGGTGGCGATCGGCGACGTCTGCTTCAAGCGTGACGGCGTCTTCGCCATGGAACTCGGCGGGCCGGAGGTCGGCCGCGGCTGCGGCGGGCGCGGCATCATCCACGGCTTCGAGCTGTTGGAAAAGCTCGGCTTCCACGAATGGGGCTTCGACTACGTCCTGCTCGACTTCCTGGGCGACGTGGTCTGCGGCGGCTTCGGTCTGCCGATCGCCCGCGACATGTGCCAGAAGGTCATCGTCGTCGGCTCGAACGACCTGCAATCGCTCTACGTCGCCAACAACGTCTGCTCGGCGGTGGAGTATTTCCGCAAGCTCGGCGGCAATGTCGGCGTCGGCGGTCTCGTCATCAACAAGGATGACGGCACCGGCGAGGCGCAGGCCTTCGCCGAAGCGGCCGGCATCCCGGTCCTGGCCTCGATCCCCGCCGACGACGACATCCGCAAGAAGAGCGCGAATTACGAGATCATCGGCCGGCCGGACGGGCGCTGGGGGCCGCTCTTCGCGGAGCTCGCCGAGAACGTCGCGGGCGCCCTGCCGCACCGGCCGGCGCCGCTGACCCAGGACGCGCTCCTCGGCCTGTTCAAGGGCGAGGCGGTCGGGCGCGGCGTGGTGCTCGATCCGGCGAGCGACGCGGACATGCGCGGCCGTCCGGTCGTGCAAAGGCCGTCCCTCGAAGTCGTGTACGAGGCGGTCTGACCATGGGCGCCTCCCTCGACCTCGCAACCCTGCGGGCAAGAACCCCCCCGGTCATTCAACCGGTCGACGCTCCGGTGAACCTCGCGGCGACGCGCCAGGACGGGCTCGGCTGCCATTCCGGCAAGGAGACGATGCGCCAAGCCGCCGCGGCGGCCGGCATGGGCGAGGCCCTGGAGGCGCTGAAGCGCGACTATCCTGTTGGTCCCCACGATCAGCCGCAGAGCATGTGCCCGGCCTTCGGCTCGCTGCGAGTGGGCCTCCGGATGCGGCGCACCGCCACGATCCTGTCGGGCTCGGCCTGCTGCGTCTACGGCCTCACCTTCACGTCGCACTTCTACGGGGCGCGGCGGACCGTCGGCTACGTTCCGTTCAACTCCGAGACACTGGTCACCGGCAAGCTGTTCGAGGACATCCGCGACGCAGTGCGCGAAACCGCCGATCCGGCGCTCCACGACGCGGTCGTGGTCATCAACCTGTGCGTGCCCACCGCCTCCGGCGTACCGCTGCGGCTTCTGCCGCGGGAGATCGACGGGGTGCGGATCATCGGCATCGACGTGCCGGGCTTCGGCGTGCCGACCCATGCCGAGGCCAAGGACGTGCTCGCCGGCGCGATGCTGAAGGTCGCGCGGGCCGAGGCGGAGCAGGGCCCCGTTGCGGCGCCCCGTCAGGGCCGCGACGGGCGCCCGACCGTCGCGCTGTTGGGCGAGATGTTCCCGGCCGACCCGGTGCAGATCGGCGCGCTGCTCGAGCCGCTCGGCCTCGGCGCCGGCCCGGTCGTTCCGACGCGGGAATGGCGCGAGCTCTACGCCGCTCTCGACTCTGCGGTGGTGGCGGCGATCCACCCCTTCTACACGTCCTGCCTTCGTGAGTTCGAGGCGGCGGGCCGGCCGGCGATCAGCTCCGCCCCGGTCGGTCACGACGGCACCGCCGCCTGGCTCGACGCGATCGGAGAGGCCTGCGGCGTCGCCCGCGCCTCCGTCGATGCGGCGAAGAACCGGTTCTTGCCGGCGATCCGCGGCGCGCTGGGTGCCAACCCGATCCGCGGCCGGATCACGCTCACCGGCTACGAGGGCTCGGAACTGCTGGTGGCCCGCCTCCTCGTCGAGAGCGGCGCCGAGGTGCCGTACGTCGGCACCGCCTGCCCGCGCACGCCGCATTCGGAGGCCGATCGCGACTGGCTCGAGGCGCATGGCTGCCACGTGCAGTTCCGCGCCTCCCTGGAGCAGGACCTCGCCGCGGTCGAGGAGGTCCGGCCGGACCTCGCCATCGGCACGACGCCGGTGGTGCAGAAGGCCAAGGAACGGGCGATCCCGGCGCTCTACTTCACCAACCTGATCTCGGCCCGCCCGCTGATGGGCGTCGCCGGCGCCGGCTCGCTGGCGCAGGTGGTGAACGGCGCCATGGGGCAGCGCGAGCGGTTCGACGCCATGCGGTCGTTCTTCGCCGGAATCGGCACCGGCCACGCCGCCGGGATCTGGGAGGAGGTGCCGCGGAAGCGCGCCGCTCCGAAACGTCCTGCGCCCGAGAAACCGATCGGGGAGACGGTCTGATGCTCGTCCTCGATCACGACCGCGCCGGCGGCTACTGGGGCGCCGTCTACGTCTTCACCGCGGTCAAGGGGCTCCAGGTCGTCATCGACGGACCGGTCGGCTGCGAGAACCTGCCGGTGACCTCGGTCCTGCACTACACCGACGCGCTGCCCCCGCACGAACTCCCGATCGTCGTCACGGGGCTCGCCGAGGAAGAGCTCGGCCGCCACGGCACCGAGGGCGCGATGCGCCGCGCCCATGCGACGCTCGACCCGGCCCAGCCCAGCGTCGTCGTCACCGGCTCGATCGCCGAGATGATCGGCGGCGGCGTCACGCCGGAGGGCACCAACCTCCAGCGCTTCCTGCCCCGCACCATCGACGAGGACCAGTGGCAGGCCGCCGACCGGGCCATGTCCTGGCTCTGGCACGAATACGGGGCGAAGAAGGCGGCCAGGAAATCGGCAAGGCAGGGCGCGATCCCGCCGCGGCCGGAGCGGGCCCCCGGCGTCAAGCCGCGGGTCAACCTGATCGGCCCGGCCTACGGCACCTTCAACATGCCCTCCGACCTCGCCGAGATGCGGCGCCTCGTCGAGGGCATCGGCGCCGAGGTGAACCTGGTCTTCCCGCTCGGCACGCATCTGTCCGACATCCCGCGCCTCGTCCAGGCCGATGCCAATATCTGCCTCTACCGCGAGTTCGGGCGGCTGCTCTGCGAGGCCCTCGACCGGCCCTACCTCCAGGCGCCGATCGGCGTGCACAGCACGACGAAGTTCCTCCGTGCGCTCGGCGAGATCTTGGGCGTCGATCCCGAGCCGTTCATCGAGCGCGAGAAGCACACGACGCTGAAGCCCCTGTGGGACCTCTGGCGCTCGGTGACGCAGGACTTCTTCGCCTCGGCGAGCTTCGGAATCGTCGCCACCGACACCTATGCGCGGGGCCTGCGCCACTTCCTCGAGGACGAGATGGGCCTGCCCTGCCGGTTCGCCGTCTCGCGCAAGGCCGGCGCCAAGCCCGACAACGCGGCCGTGCGAAAAGCCATCCGCGAGACGCCGCCGCTCGTCCTGTTCGGTTCCTACAACGAGCGCCTGTACCTCGCCGAGAGCGGGGGAAAAGCGGTGTTCATCCCGGCCTCGTTCCCCGGGGCGGTCGTGCGGCGCCACACCGGCACGCCGTTCATGGGCTATTCGGGCGCGACCTACCTGGTTCAGGAGGTCTGCAACGCGCTGTTCGACGCGCTCTTCCACATCCTGCCGCTGTCACGCGACCTCGACGCCGTCGAGGCCACGCCGGCCCGCGCCCACCGCGACTTGCCCTGGGACGACGAGGCCCGCCAGCGCCTCGATTCCTCGGTCGAGGCGAGCCCGGTCCTGGTGCGGATCTCCTTCGCCAAGCGCCTGCGCGACGCCGCCGAGCGCGAGGCGACGAGAGCCGGGTCCGAGCGCGTGACCGAGCGTGACGTCGAGCG
>JAEWKL010000399.1 GCA_023386115.1 Pseudomonadota bacterium | reverse complement strand
CCGCCGGCCAGGTGCGGGCGGCGTGACGGCCGGCATCACGGTCGGCCTGCCGCCGGCCGCCGGCTCCGTCATTCGTCCCGCCGCCGGCTGGCGCGCGCCCTATCAGGGACGGGTCGCGCTCGTGGTGTTGACCGGCGCGCTGGTCTTCAACGCCGCCCTCTGCTTCCTCAACACCGCCGGGCTCCCGGTCTCCAGCGGCACCGTCATGGGCGCCGAGGTGGCGATCATCGCGGTGACCCTCGGATTCGCCCTCGACGAGCGGCCGGGCCCCTGGCTCGTCCTCGCCGGGCTGGTGACCTACGGGCTCCTGCTCGTGACCTTGCGCGGCAACTCCGACGTCAAGGGCATCCGCGACTTCCTGATCCCGGTCGTGTTCTACAATCTCGGCGTGCGCAGCCTTGCCCTGCGCGATGCCGACCGGGCGGTGCTGGCGAGCGGCGTCATCGTGGTGGCGGTGGGCCTGTTCGAGTACGGCCTGTTCGACATCTATCAGCAATACTTCAACATCGTGCGCTACTACGTGGCCCGCGGCAGCATGTCGGCGTCGGAGATCAGCGAGCTGACGGGCTCGCTGTTCACCAGCGGCATCCGGCCGGATTCGCGCACCATCCTGCCGTTCCTCGGGCCGCACCGGGTCTCGTCGGTCTTCCTCGAGCCGGTCTCCGCCGGCAATTTCGGCGCCGTGCTGTTCGCCTGGGCGCTCTATCGCCGCACCATGCGGGGGCGGGGCTGGCTGTTCCTCTGCGCGGCCCTCACCATCATCCTGGCCGATGCGCGCTTCGGCGCCTATGTCTGCGCGGCCATCGCGGGGGCGATGCTGGTCGGGTATCGCCTGCCGCGCCTGCTCTGGTTCGCCCTGCCCTTCACGATCCTGCTTGCGCTGGCGATCTACGGCTTCGAGAGCATCCAGGTCAGCTGGCAGAACGACATCTCGGGCCGCCTGCTCTGGGCCGCCCTGCTCATCACCTCCCTGCCGGCCGAAGGCGTGTGGGGCATCATGGCCGACAAGGTCTTCCTGTCGGATTCCGGCTACGCCTACACCCTCACCCAGGTCGGCGTCGCCGGCGCGCTGGCGGCCTGGGGCCTGTTCGTCCTGATGCCGGCCCGCAACCGCGACGGCTGGCGCCTGCGCTGCGCGATGGCGATCTATCTCTGCCTGCTCCTCGTCATCAGCGACTCGCCCTACTCGATCAAGACCGCGGCCCTGGTGTGGTTCATGCTGGGGGCGGCGGACGGGGCGGAGCCCGAGGCGTAGGCGCCGGCCCGCCGCCATCTTGCCGCCGCTCCGTTCCGGGTCGAGATTGCCGCCCTGGTCTTCGTTGCCGCGCGGGAGGAGCGCCATGTCCACCACTCCCCAGCCCGTCGCCCCGCAGGTCCTGATCGTCGGCGCGGGCCCGACCGGGCTCAACCTCGCGCTGCAGCTCGCCCGGCGCGGCGTCCGGTTCCGGATCGTCGATACGGCCGAGGGCCCCGGCACCGCCTCGCGGGCGATGGTGGTGCAAGCCCGCACCCTCGAATTCTACCGCCAGCTCGGCGTCGCCGACGCGGTCGTGGCCGAGGGCGTCATGATCCCGGCGGTCCGCCTGCGTGAGGGCGGCGAGGAGGTGGCCCGCGTCAGCTTCCGCGAGCTCGGCGCCGGCGAGAGCCCCTATCCCTTCGTCCTCGCCTATGCACAGGACGATCACGAGCGCCTGCTGGTGGGTGAACTCGCGCGGGCCGGCGTCGCGGTCGAGTGGGGCACGGCGCTCACGGCCCTGACGCAGGACGGCGCAGGCGTCCGGGCCACCCTGTCGCGCGGCGGCACCGAGGAGGTCTGCACGCCCGCCTTCCTGTGCGGCTGCGACGGCGCGCACAGCCGGGTGCGGGAGGCGCTCGGCATCGGGTTTCCGGGCGGCACCTACGACCAGCTGTTCTACGTCGCCGATGCGCGCATCGCGGGTGGGTTTCGCGAGGAACTGTCCGTCACTCTGGGCGCCCACGGCCTCGGGCTGATGCTGCCGGTGCGCCTCTCCGGCATGCAGCGCCTGATCGGCCTCGTGCCGGCCGCCCTGACCTCCCGACCCGGCCTGACCTTCGAGGATCTGCGCCCGGGCATCGAGGCGCTGATGGACATCCGGGTCGAGGGGGTGAACTGGTTCTCGACCTACCACGTCCATCACCGGGTGGCCGAGCGGTTCCGGGCCGGGCGCTGCTTCCTCGCCGGCGATGCCGGCCACATCCACAGCCCGGCCGGCGGCCAGGGGATGAATACCGGCATCGGCGACGCGGTGAATCTCGGCTGGAAGCTCGCCGAGGTCGTCGCCGGCCGGGCCGATCCCGCCCTCCTCGACACCTACGAGCCGGAGCGGATCGCCTTCGCCCGGAGCCTCGTCGCCACGACCGACCGGGCGTTCCGCGCGGTGACCGGACCCGGGCTCGGCGGCCAGGTGCTGCGCACCGTCCTGCTGCCCCACCTCCTGCCGGCGCTCTGGGGCTTCGCGGCGGCCCGCAAGGCGCTCTTCGAGACCGTGTCGCAGGTCCGCATCGCCTATCACGACAGCCCGCTGAGCGCGGGACGGGCCGGGCGGGTGCAGGGCGGCGACCGCCTGCCTTGGCTGGGAGAGCCCGACAATTTCGCGCCCCTCGCGAGCCTGTCCTGGCAGGTCCACGTCCACGGCACCGGCCGCCCCGACCTCGCCGAGGAGGCGGACCGCCTCGGCCTGCCGCTCCACGCCTTCCCGTGGACGGAGGCAGGCCGGGAGGCAGGCTTCGCGGAGGGCGCCGCCTACCTGGTGCGGCCGGACGGCTACGTGGCGCTGGCCGGTCCGGAGCCGGGGGCGCTCGCGGCCTATGGCGCGCGCTGGGGAATCGGCGAAAGGGCCTGAGCGCGGGACCGCTCGGGCGCGGCGTTAACCTCGTCTTAAGCACGAATCCGCCCAGGTTAACGGACGTGAGGACCGACCTGACGGCCGGTGGTCGCGCTCGCGCCGTGGAACCCGTTCATGCTGGACTCGGTCCGGATCTCGCTCAAAGTGCTGAACGCGGCCCAGCTCGCCTCGGTCGCGGCCATGGCCTTCGGGCTGGCCTGGTTCGGCGGCGCGCTCTCCGGCCCCCCGCGCGACGCCGCGACGGCGCATCCCGCCCTCACCCGGAGCCTGGTCCAGGCCGCGCGCTCCTATGCCGACGCGCTCGACGAGGAACTCAGCGCCTCGATCAACGATGCCCGCAACGCCGCCCTGCTCCTGCGCCTCGATGATGCCACCCTGTCCGATGCCTGGCGTGCCGACCGGCTGCGGGACTGGCTCGCCCTCAACCCGCGCTACCGCGACGCCGCGCTGCTGGCCCCCGAC
>JAEWKL010000375.1 GCA_023386115.1 Pseudomonadota bacterium | reverse complement strand
GCAGCATCTCGCGCCGGGCGAGGGCGGCGCGCCAGGGGCCGGCCGCCGGCATGTCGGGGCGGGAGGGAGCGCTCATCGCGCGGCGCTCCGCGCATTCGCCGCGGCGACGTTGCCGGTGGCGGCGGCGACCAGCGTCTCGGGGGTGAGCCCCTCGCGCTCGAACAGGCCCGCTATCCGGCCCTCGCGCATCACCAGCACGCGGTCGGCCATGCCGAGGATCTCCGGCAGCTCGGAGGAGACCATCAGGACCGCGAGGCCCTGGCCGGCGAGCTCGCTCATGAAGGCGTGCACGGCGGATTTCGAGCCGATGTCGATGCCCTTGGTCGGCTCGTCCAGGATCACGACCTTCGGCCCGGCGGCGAGCCACTTGCCGATGACCACCTTCTGCTGGTTGCCGCCCGACAGGGTGGCGACGGGCTGCGCCAGCGAGGCGGCGCGCAGGTCGAGGCGCTCCGCGTAGAGCCGGGCGAGGCGGAACTCCTCGGCCGAGCGGAGGAAGCCGCGCCGCGAGACGCGGCCGAGGCTCGCCAGGGTGACGTTCTCGACGATCGGCATCGCGGTCACCGCGCCGTGGCGCCCGCGCTCCTCGGGCACGTAGACGAGGCCGGCCCGGACGGCGTCCGAGGGCGACCGGATCCGGACCGGTCTGCCCTCGACCGCGACCGTCCCGGACGAGGGCGCCGTGACCCCGAACAGCGACTGGCACAGTTCCGAGCGGCCGGCGCCCACGAGGCCGTAGAGGCCCAGGATCTCGCCGCGGCGCAGGGTGAAGGAGATGGCGTCGAACTCGGTCGGGTGGGAGTAGCCCCTCACCTCCAGGACCGGCTCGCCCAGGGCGGCCGCGACCTTGGGGAAGACCTGGTCGACGCTGCGCCCGACCATCAGGCGGACCAGGGTGTCGCGGTCGACCTCCGCCAGGCGGCCCGCCCCGACCGAGCGGCCGTCGCGGAAGACCGCGTAATCCTCCGCGATGCGGTCCAGCTCCTCGAACTTGTGGCTGATGAACAGGATCGCCTTGCCCTGGGCCTTCAGGCGCTCGACCACGCGGACGAGGTCGTCCACCTCCTTGTGCGACAGGGCGGCGGTCGGCTCGTCCATGATCACGACCTCGCTGTCGATCGACAGGGCGCGGGCGATGGCCACCAGATGGCGCTGGGCGATCGAGAGGTCGCGCAGGCGGGTCGAGGGCCGGATCGGCGCATCGAGCCCGTGGAGCAGGGCGGCCGCCCGCGCCCGCATGGCCGACCAGTCCACCAGGCCGAGGCGGGTCCTCGGCGCGTGGCCGAGATAGATGTTCTCCGCCACGGTGAGTTCGTCGAACAGCACCGTCTCCTGGTGGATGGCGGTGATGCGGGCCGCCTCGGCCTCCCTGGGCGAGGAAAAGCTCACCGGGCGTCCGCCTACCAGGATCTCGCCCGCGTCCGGGCGGTGGATGCCGGTGAGGATCTTGACCAGGGTCGACTTGCCGGCCCCGTTCTCACCGATCAGCGCGGTGACGCGGCCCGGGCGCAGCACCAGGTCGACGCCGTCGAGCGCCTTGACCCCGGGAAAATGCTTGGCGATGCCGCGCAGCTCGAGCAGCGGCGCCGGCAGGGCGGGCTCCTCGCCGGACGGCGGACGGATCTTCAGGGCGCAGGACACGGCGCTTCGCTCCCAATCATTCGTTCGTCCTTCTCTCAGGCATCCGGAGAAGGTAACCGGCGAGCGGATGACGCCAGGGGCGCGTGCGCCCCGGGGTCGTTCGCCCGCCACCGCTCCTCCGGCGCGTCGGCCGGAGGCGGAAGAGGTCACGAGATCCCGGTCAGACGGTTTCCGCTTGATCCGGTCCGATAAAGATTGAGCGCGTCTTCCCTCTCCCACCCGGGAGAGGGGGATCCCGCGCTCTACTTGAGTTGAAACAGGTCAAGCTGAGGCGGTATCAGAAGATCTCGTTCAGACGATCTTTGTCAGAAGATCTTGGCGAATTGGTCGATATTCGTGCTGTCGTAGACGAAGGGCTCCGCCATGGCGCCCTCGGCGCCGGCCTCGATCTTGAGCTTGCCCATGCGGCCGATCGGCAATTCGGCGCCCGGTGCGGCTGTGGCGCCCTTCACGAGGTCGTGGGCGAGGTAGGCGGCCGCGTAGCCGAGATCGATCGGGTTCCAGATCGCGAAGCTCCTGGTGACGCCCGCATGGACCGCGCCCGCCATCTCGGAGGGCAGGCCGAGGCCGGTCACGAAGACCTGGCCGGCCTTGCCGGCATCCTTCACGGCCTGCGCGGCCGCCACGATCCCGACCGAGGTGGGCGCCACGATGACCTTGACGTCCGGGTGGACCCGCAGGAGCCCTTGCGTCTCGCGATAGCTCTTGTCGCTGAGGTCGTCGCCGTAGACCGTCGCCACGAGCTCGATGCCGGGATGCGCGGGCAGGACCTTCTTCATCTCGGCGATCCAGGTGTTCTGGTTCGTCGAGGTGGCGGTGGCCGAGAGGATCGCGATCTTGCCCCTGCCCTCCGGCAGCGCCTGGGCGGCGAGCTTCACCAGCATGCTGCCGATGAGCGCGTTGGAGGACGGGTTCAGGTGCAGCTGGCGCCCCTCGGCCGCGACCGCCGAATCCCAGGAGATGACCTTGATGCCGCGCTGCATGGCGCGCTTGAGCACCGGGACCACCGCGTCCTTGTCGTTGGCCGAGATGGCGATGGCGTCGACCTTCTGCGAGATCAGCGCGTTGACCACCTCGATCTGCCCCTCGGCCGTGGTCGTGGTGGGGCCGGTATAGATGACCTTGACGTTGCCGATCTGCTTGGCGGCCTCCTCAGCGCCCCGGGCCGCGGCCTCGAAGAAGCCGTTGCCGAGCGACTTCGCCACGAGGGCGATCCGGACATCCTGCGCCCGCGCCGATGTGGCGACGAGCGCGGCCGCCAGGGCGGCGGAGCGGGCCAGAACTCTCAGAAGCGTCACGTGCATCCTCCCATGGTTGCTGTCGCCGGCGACCGCGTGAGCCTTTTTGCTCGTTAGGCGGTCGCCGATGATCGGTTTTGACGCGATGGTCGGCGGGGATCGACGACGATCAGCTCGATCC
>JAEWKL010000314.1 GCA_023386115.1 Pseudomonadota bacterium | reverse complement strand
GCGCCGGACCTCGCGCCTGCCGCAGCTCGTCGACCTGTTCGTCGGCACGCCGCTCGTCACCGTGGCGAGCGCCGCCCGGACGCTCGCGGTCAGCCCGCAGGCGGTGGAGGCGATGATGCTGGAATTGGGACCGGCCCGGCCGCGGGAATTGACGGAGCGGCGGCGGTATCGGGCGTGGGGGATCGTGTGAAGATCGGCCAGAGCTTGTGTGATTGTCTCCCTGAAACTCCATACCCGCCAAGTCATTCCGGGTTTGCGTCGCGGAGCCCGAAGTGCCGAAGGCACGTCCAGACACTTCATTCCGGGTCCGCGTCGCGGAGCCCGGAGTGCCGAAGGCGCGCCCAGACACTCAGGTGGGAGAGAATGAAGAGGGCCGCTTTCCGCTCTTTCGTGAGTCGCGTGCGGTTCTGGATCCCGGGCTCCGCTTCGCGGCCCCGGAATGACCTCGTGGATGTCGAAACTGGCAGAGTACATTCAACAGACTCTCAGCGCGCGGCGCGTCGCCGCCAGGAGCCATCGGTCTCGAAATCCTCGAACGGGCCGCTAGCCTCGCCCGCGATCAATGCGGTGCGCAACGCGTCGCATGTCTCGAACAATTCGGCCGCCGACGCGGACCGGCCGCTCGCCAACGGCCCGGCGATGGACGGCACGAGGTCGTCGTCGAGCGGGATCGTCACGGTCCGGATCATCGGCCACTTCCGCGCCCCATCATACCCGCGATCGATCTGTTGCCAGCACCGATCCCCTCCCGATTGCGCCCGCCCCCGCTTGCCCCGACAATGCCCGCCCCCGCGCCTCCGCGGGCGGAGCCCCCGGGCCAGACCAAGGCATGCGCGTCGTGATCGACCAGGTTTCCCAGCGCCAGCAGGACATCCTCGCCCTCGCCCGCCTGCACGGGCGGGTCAGCGTCGAGGAACTGGCGGCGCGGTTCGAGGTGACGCCGCAGACGATCCGAAAGGACCTGAACGAGCTCTGCGACAGCCGGCTCCTGTCGCGCATCCATGGCGGCGCCGTGGTGGCCTCGGGCGTCGAGAACGTCTCGTACGAGGCGCGCCGTCTCGTCGCCCACGGCGAGAAGCGGGCGATCGGCGCCGCTGCGGCGCGGCTCATCCCCAACAGCGCATCGCTGTTCATCAATATCGGCACCACCACCGAGGAGGTGGCCCGGGCGCTCGGCGACCACGAGGATCTCCTCGTCATCACCAACAACCTCAACGTGGCGACCCTGCTCTACCGCCACCCGAAGATGAGCCTGATCGTTGCCGGAGGGCCGGTGCGCCGGGCCGACGGGGCGGTGATCGGCTCCGCGGCGGTCGATTTCATCAACCAGTTCAAGGTCGATTACGCCGTGATCGGCGTCTCGGCGATCGACGAGGACGGCACGCTGCTCGATTTCGACTACCGCGAGGTGCGGGTCGCCCGCGCCATCATCGAGAATGCCCGCCGGGTGATCCTGGTCGCCGACAAGCTGAAGCTGGAGCGCTCGGCGCCGATCCGGGTCGGCCACCTGCGCGAGCTCGACTACTTCGTCACCGACGCGCTGCCCTCCGGCGCCTTGCGGGAGATGTGCGCGGCCCACCGGGTCACCCTGGTCGAGGCGGGACTCGAGGCGCAGGACACCCCCGACGCCGCGGAGTGACGTAAAACCGAAAATCTTAGGCTTTCATTCGCACCCGTCCGTTTTCGGTTTCGCTTGCGTCCGCCCCCGCGCGCGTCTAGATTCGCGCCAGGATGCAAACGAAAGAGCCGAAAGGCTCCGACAGGGAGGTGGCCTTGGGCCCCAGGCGTCAGCAGCCCGGCGAGGAGCGCGGGGTGTTCGACCTCGCGGTGATCGGCGGCGGCATCAACGGCTGCGGCATCGCCCGCGACGCGGTGGGCCGCGGCGCCTCGGTGGTGCTGTTCGAGCAGAACGACCTGGCCAGCGGCACCTCCTCGACCTCGACCAAGCTGATCCACGGCGGCCTGCGCTACCTCGAACACTACGAGTTCCGCCTGGTGCGCGAAGCCCTGATGGAGCGCGAGGTGCTGTGGGGCATGGCGCCCCACATCGTCTGGCCCCTGCGCTTCGTGCTGCCGCATCATTCGGGCCTGCGGCCGGGCTGGCTCCTGCGCCTCGGCCTCCTGCTCTACGACAACCTCGGCGGCCGCAAGCGCCTGCCCGGCACCCGCACCCTCGACCTCACCCGCGATCCCGCCGGCGAGCCGCTGAAACCAGGCTTTCGCCGCGCTTTCGAATATTCGGATTGCTGGGTCGAGGATTCGCGCCTCGTGGTGCTGAACGCCCGCGACGCCGCCGAGCGCGGCGCGATCATCCGCCCGCGCACCCGGGTCGTCACCGCGACCCGCCGCGAGGGCCTATGGGAACTGACGGTCGAGGATCGCCAGACCGGCGCCCGCGACACCGTGCGAGCGCGCACCCTCGTCAACGCCGCCGGCCCCTGGGTCGCCAACGTGCTCACCGGCGTGGCGCGGTCCAATTCCACGGAGGGCGTGCGCCTGGTCCAGGGCAGCCACATCGTGGTGCGCCGCCTCTTCAAGCACGACCGCGCCTACATCTTCCAGAACGCCGACCAGCGCATCATCTTCGCGATCCCTTATGAGCGCGACTTCACGCTGATCGGCACCACCGACCGCGACTACACGGGCGATCCCGCCGACGTGAAGGCGAGCGAGGAGGAGATCACCTATCTCTGCGCCGCCGCCAGCGAATATTTTCGCGATCCCGTCACCCGCGACGAGGTGGTGTGGACCTATTCGGGCGTGCGCCCGCTCTACGACGACGGCGCCTCGAAGGCCCAGGAAGCCACCCGCGACTACGTGCTGACCCTCGACGCGCCGGAGGGCCAGCCGGCGATGCTCTCGGTCTTCGGCGGCAAGATCACCACCTATCGGCGCCTCGCCGAATCGGCGCTCGATCGCCTGAAAGACCACCTGCCGGCGGCCCGGAAGGCGCCCTGGACCGCGGGCGCCGTCCTGCCGGGCGGCAACTTCCCGAAGGAGAGCTACGACGACGTCGTGGCCGGGCTTGCGCGTCAGCATCCGGGGGTGCCGGAGGCGCTGGTCGCCCGGCTGGTGCGGGCCTACGGCACCGAGGCGCGGGAGATCCTGAGCGGTGCCCGCGGACTGGCCGATCTCGGCCGGCTCTTCGGTGCCGACCTCACCGAGCGCGAGGTGCGCCACCTGATGCGCCGCGAATGGGCCATGAGCGCCGACGACGTGCTCTGGCGCCGTTCGAAGCTCGGCCTTAGGGTCAGCGCGGCCGAGACCGCCGCCCTCGACGATTTCATGCGCCGTGCCGCCGCCGCCCCCAACGCGGCCTGACAAGACGAGACGGGAGGGCGCCATGACCCTGATCCTGGAGACTGTCACCAAGCGGGTCGGCCCGGAGACGCATATCCGGGATGTCAGCCTGGCGCTGCCCAAGGGCTCGCTCAACGTGCTGCTCGGCCAGACGCTGGCCGGCAAGACGACGCTGATGCGCCTGATGGCCGGGCTGGAGGCGCCGAGCGAGGGGCGGATCATCGCCGACGGGAAGGACGTGACCGGCCTGCCGGTGCAAAGCCGCAACGTCGCGATGGTCTACCAGCAGTTCATCAACTACCCCTCGCTGTCGGTCTACGAGAACATCGCCTCGCCGATGCGGGTGGCCGGTGTGGGCAAGGCCGAGATCGAGGCGCGGGTGCGTGAGGCGGCGGCTCTCCTGAGGCTCGAACCCTATCTGAAGCGCAAGCCCCTCGAACTCTCCGGCGGCCAGCAGCAGCGCACCGCCATCGCCCGGGCCCTGTGCAAGCGCGCCGACCTCGTGCTGATGGACGAGCCGCTGGCGAATCTCGACTACAAGCTGCGCGAGGAACTGCGCGAGGAGCTGCCCCGCATCTTCGCGGCGACGGGGGCCATCTTCGTCTACGCCACCACCGAACCGGCCGAGGCCTTGATGCTCGGCGGGCGCACCGCCACCCTGCACCAGGGCCGCGTCACCCAGGTCGGCCCGACGCCGGACGTGTACCGCCGGCCCGACGACCTGATCACCGCAAAAGTCTTCTCCGACCCGCCGCTCAACACCTTGAGCGTCGTGAAGGCCGGCGGCCGGGTCACCCTGCCGACCGGCGGTCAGGTCCGGGCGACCGGCACGCTGGCGACCATCCCGGACGGCGCCTACACGATCGGGTTCCGCGCCCATCACCTCGCCCTCGATCCCCTGCCCGGCGAGGCGATCGCGCTCCCCGCCACCGTCTCGGTCGCCGAGATCACCGGCTCGGAGAGCTTCGTGCACGTCGATGCCGGCGAGAGCCGCCTGATCGCGCTGGTGCCCGGCGTGCGCCGGCTCGAGCCCGGCACCGCGGTCACCGCCTATCTCGACCCCCGCCACGCCCTGGTGTTCGACGAAAGCGGCCGTACCGCCGCCCTCGACCTGCCGGCGGCAGCCTGAAGGGGAGGGGACCCATGGCCCGCATCACCCTCGACCACCTCGCCCATGCCTACGGCCCGAACCCGCAAGGCCCGCAGGACTACGCGCTGAAGGAGATCGACCACGTCTGGCGCCAGGGCGGCGCCTACGCGCTGCTCGGCCCGTCCGGCTGCGGCAAGTCCACGCTCCTCAACATCATCTCGGGGCTGGTGGTCCCGACCCGCGGCCGCATCCTGTTCGACGACCGCGACGTCACCACGGTGCCGACCGAGGGGCGCAACATCGCCCAGGTGTTCCAGTTCCCGGTCGTCTACGACACCATGACGGTCCGGGAGAACCTGGCCTTCCCGCTCAAGAACCGGCGCGTCGCGCCCGCCACCATCCGCTCGCGGGTGGAGGAGATCGCCGGGCTCCTGGATCTGACTCGCGTCCTCGACCGCCGCGCCAACAACCTGACGGCGGACATGAAGCAGAAGATCTCGCTCGGCCGGGGCCTGGTGCGCCCGGACGTGGCGGCGATCCTGTTCGACGAGCCGCTCACCGTCATCGACCCGCACCTGAAATGGCAGCTGCGCTCCACCCTGAAGGAGCTGCACCGCAAGCTCGACCTGACGATGATCTACGTCACCCACGACCAGACCGAGGCGCTGACCTTCGCCGACACGGTGGTGGTGATGCATGACGGCGCGGTGGTGCAGACCGGCACCCCCGACGAATTGTTCGAGCGCCCGGCCCACACCTTCGTCGGCCACTTCATCGGCTCGCCGGGCATGAACCTGCTGCCGGCGCAAGTCGAGGGCGCGACCGCGACGATCGAGGGCCACGCGATCCCGCTCGCGCGCCACTACCCGGACCTGCCGAGGGGGAAGCGCATCGAGCTCGGCGTCCGGCCGGAATATGTGCACCTCGCGCCGAAGGGCCTCGGCAAGGGACCCACTTTGCCGGTGCAGGTGCGGCGCATCGACGATATCGGCCGCCAGCGCCTCGCCCGGGTCGAACTTGGCGGCCGACCCCTCGTCGCCACGGTGGCGGAGGACCAGAGCCTCGACGGCACCGAGGCGGCGCTGACTCTCGATCCGCGCCAGATCCACATCTACGCCGACGGCGCCCTGGTGCCCGGAGAGGCCGCATGACCAAGACCGTCAACCAGAAGGCTTGGCTCCTCGTCCTGCCGGTCTTCGCCGTCGTCGCCTTCTCGGCGGTGCTGCCGCTGATGACGGTGGTCAATTATTCTGTCCAGGACACGTTCGGGAACAACCAATTCTTCTGGAACGGCCTCGGCTGGTTCCAGGAGCTGCTCGACCCGTCGAGCCAGTTCGGCGAGCGCTTCTTCGATTCGCTGTGGCGCAACCTGCTCTTCTCAGGCGTCATCCTGGCGATCGAGGTGCCGCTCGGCATCGCGGTGGCCCTGTCGATGCCGCGGGAGGGCCGTGGGGTCGCCTTCTGCCTCGTGCTGATGGCGCTGCCGCTGCTGATCCCGTGGAACGTCGTCGGCACGATCTGGCAGGTCTTCGCCCGCACCGATATCGGCCTCCTCGGCTCGTTCCTGAACAGGATCGGCATCGACTACAATTACGCCGGCAGCGCGCTCGCCGCCTGGGTCACGATCGTGACCATGGATGTCTGGCACTGGACGAGCCTCGTCGCGCTGCTGTGCTATGCCGGCCTGAAGTCGATCCCCGACGCCTATTACCAGGCCGCCCGCATCGACGGGGCGAGCCAGTGGGCGATCTTCCGCACCATCCAGCTGCCGAAGATGCGCCGCGTCCTGCTGATCGCCGTGCTTTTGCGGTTCATGGACTCGTTCATGATCTACACCGAGCCCTTCGTGCTCACCGGCGGCGGGCCCGGCAACGCCACCACCTTCCTGTCGATCGACCTCGTCAAGCTGGCCCTCGGGCAGTTCGACCTCGGCCGGGCGGCGGCGATGTCGCTGGTCTACAACCTGATCATCCTGAGCGTCTGCTGGGTGTTCTACACCGTCATGACCAACGTGGATGCCGGCAACCGCACGGTGCTGGCCGACACCGACCCGGCCGACACGGCTGCCGCCGGCAGCCTGCCCCAAGCCACCACGATCCCGCTCGACCGGAGGGCCGCCTGATGCGCCCGCGCCACGTCGTGATGACGCTCTACCTGCTGTTCCTGATGGTGCCGATCTACTGGCTCGTGAACATGAGCCTGAAGACCAACCAGGAAATCAACACCAGCATGACGCTCTGGCCGCATGTCATTACGTTCGACAACTACATCCGGATCTTCACCGATCCGAGCTGGTACGGCGGCTACCTAAACTCGTTGTCCTACGTGGCGATCAACACCATTCTGTCGATCGGCCTCGCCTTGCCGGCGGCCTACGCCTTCTCGCGCTACAGCTTCATCGGCGACAAGCACCTGTTCTTCTGGCTGCTGTCGAACCGGATGGCGCCGCCGGCGGTGTTCGCGCTGCCGTTCTTCAACCTGTACTCGGCGGTCGGCCTGTTCGACACGCCCTGGGCCGTGGCGCTCGCCCATTGCCTGTTCAACGTGCCGCTCGCGGTGTGGATTCTCGAAGGCTTCATGTCCGGCGTGCCGCGGGAGATCGACGAGACCGCGGCGATCGACGGCTACTCGTTCCCGCGCTTCTTCGTGAAGATCTTCATGCCCTTGATCGCGTCGGGCATCGGCGTCGCCGCCTTCTTCTGCTTCATGTTCTCCTGGGTCGAATTGCTGCTCGCGCGCACGCTGACCTCGGTCGACGCCAAGCCGATCGCCGCCACCATGACCCGCACGGTCTCGGCCGCCGGCATGGATTGGGGCCTGCTCGCGGCGGCGGGCGTGCTCACCATCGTGCCGGGCGCCCTCGTGATCTGGTTCGTGCGCAACTACATCGCCAAGGGCTTCGCCCTCGGCCGGGTGTGATCGGGGAGTTCCGAGCGATGCCTGATTTCGCCTGGATGGCCTGGACCTGGCAGACCGCAATCTTCTTCGCGGTCATCGCCGGCCTGCTCGCCCTGATGACGGCCCTGGCCGTCTGGCGCCCGGAGACCGAGCGGGGGGGGGGGGGGGGGGGGGGCGGCCCCCCCCCCCCCCCCCCGGGGGGGGGGGGGG